>NZ_CAHJXD010000147.1 GCF_903644055.1 Sphingomonas bacterium
GGCCGGAACGGGCGGCGCGGCGGCCGGCGCCTGCGCACAGACGGGCGTGGCGATCAGCAGCGCGGCGGTGGCGGCCGCGCCTGCGATCCTCCGCGAGGGAACCGGAAACATGGTCCTCCCCTAGAGGGTGGAAGCGACGCCTGCCAACCGCAATGCTGCTTCGCGGCGAGGCGGGGTGGCGAGAGACGCGCAAGCGTGGCAAGGGCGGCACATGTCCAACCGCAATCCGATCGCCGCCGGCGCCCCGCTCGCGCTCGCCACGATGGCGGGCGCGCTGATCGGCGCGGTGCTGGGACAGCCCTCGCTGGGGGTGCTGATCGGGGTGGGCTTCGGCGCGACGCTGGCGATCGGGCTGTGGCTGGTCGATCGGGAGCGGACGGGGCGATAAGCGGGCGGCGATACGCCGGATACGGTCATGGGACCGCCACGGACTATAATAGACCATTCCGGACTTTTCGGTGGAAAAGCCCTACTCTTGGCGGTTGATCCGGATTAATATCAACGACAGTCGGTTGCTTGACAGCGCTTCCATGACCGCGGCGCCTGAACGGGGTGCGCGCAGAAAAGGATCGACCATGGCCGTCAACCGCGCAACCGAACCTCAGCTCGAGCTCTCTGATATACAGGGGGATATTCTCATCGGGCTCCAGAAGAACGCCGAATTGTTCGTGGGGTTCGTCATTCTGGACGTCACGCGCTTCAAGCGATTCCTGCGCGGGCTCGGCATCACGACATGCGTCGACGTCAAACGCGCCGAAGCCAAGATCAGGGCGCAGAAGCTGAACGGCGGCAGCGAACTGCTGGATATCCGGGGACTGAACATCGGATTTACGTTCGACGGGTTGAAGACGCTGGGCGCCCCCGATGTGAAGACAATCAAGGACAAGTCTTTCGTGGCCGGCCTGGCCAAGCGCTCCGACAGCTTGAACGATCCCGTCGCTGGACCGGGGAAGCTTTCCAACTGGCTGCTCGGCAACGGGGTCGGACCGCTTCACGGTATCATCTTGCTTACGGGCAAGGATCTGACGACCGTAAGAACGATGTTCAGCGACCTGGTGAACGCCGCCGGGCCCAATACCTGGCTGCCGTTCTTTACCGGCGAAGGCTTCACGCGGCCCAAGAAGGACCGCGGTCATGAGCATTTCGGCTATCTGGACGGTGTCTCGCAGCCGGCGGTTCGCGGTCGCATCGATCAGGCGGTTCCGGGTGAGGATTTTCTGAACCCGACGCAGAGTCCCGACCCGAACCAGGGTTTGCCCGGGGCGGACCTGCATTGGCCCGGCGCGTTCGTCTTCGGCTATGAGTCGCCCGACCGCACCGACGTCGAGAAAAGGGCACCGCCGATCGACGGCGGCCCCAAATGGATGCGCAACGGCAGCTACATGGTCTATCGCCGGCTGGAACAGCTCGTACCGGAATTCGACAAGGCGATCGAGGACAAGGCCAAGCTCCTCAAAAACACGTCACCGGAGCTGCTCGGCGCGCGCGTCGTGGGGCGGTTCAAGAGCGGCTGGCCGGTGATCGAAACCGGCACGGACGATCCGGTCAACGGCGACGATCCGCTGCTGAACAACGCATTCGAATTCGGCGACAATGACGAAGACGGCGCGAAATGCCCGTTCGCCGCGCATATCCGAAAGACCTATCCGCGCAACGACGATACCCCCGACGGTGGTGAGCCGGACACGCAGACGCATCGCATTCTTCGGGCCGGCATCCCGTTCGGATCCGAGGTGCAGCCCGACGAGGCCTCGACGGGCAAGAGCAAGCATTCTCGCGGCCTGATGTTCGTCTGCTATCAGACCTCGATCGAAAATCAGTTCGAGTTCATCACGCAGAAATGGGTGAACGGAAAGAATTTCGCCAAGGCGGGCATCGGCGAGGATCCTGTGCTGGGGCAGGCGCACGGGGCCGCACGATCGCGCAAGATCGCCGGCCTGGCCGTGCCGCCGGATACCGCGAAGATCACCTTCGAGGCCGATTTCATCCGGCCGACCGGGGGAGGATATTTCTTCATGCCCTCGATCAGCGCCATCGATACGGTTTTGACCTAGAGGCCGTCCCGTTCGAGAAGAAACGTCACCCCGGCCTTGAGCCGGGGTGACGGGAGTTCGACGGCGACAGGACGGGCTCTACAGCTTCCGCCCGGCCCATAATACGCGGCCGACGATCGTCAGCGTCGCCTTGTCCTGGTCGTTCCAACTCGGATGATCGGGGTTGTCGCTGCGGATGGCGATGCCGCCGGAGGGGGCGAGCGCGATGCGTTTGACGAGCAGCGCCTCTTCGATGCGGAGCACGTAGATGCCGTCGCGGAGGCGATCGGCGGTGTCGCTGGTGTCGACGAGGATTTCGTCGCCGTCGGCGAGCGTCGGGCGCATCGAATCGCCGGCGACGGTGATCAGCGACAGCGCGCCGAGATCGTGCGCGCCGAGCTCGCGGAGCATGCGCGGCGGGAAGGCGATGTCGGCGCGGCGGGCTTCGCTGGGATCGAGGCTGCCCGGCCCCGCCGAGGCGCCGACCGCGAAACGCGGCAGCGCGACATGGCTTGCGTCGCGCAGCGCCGCGGGCGGGGCGGTGCTGGGGACGATCGTCGCGGGGGTTTCGGCCTTGCCGCCGAACACCGCCTCCGAAACGCGGAAATAACGCGCGAGCGTGGCGCGATCCTCTTCGGACAGGCGCCTGGGCGTGCCGCGCTTGACGAACTGCTGGATGTAGGCGGCGTTACGGCCGAGCAGGCGCGACAGGCCGGCATAATCCTCGCGCCGATCGCGGATCAGCGTCTCGAGCGCGGTGCGCACGCCCTCATCGCCCTGCCGATTTCCATCAATCTCATCCATTATAGGAATTAGCCTAGCAATGTTGGAAATGTCCTGCAACTGAACATATCACGAACACAGGAGCGAGTCGTGGGGCTTTTGCAGGCGATCGATATTTTTCTGAGGGAGCGGCGGATGACGCCCAGCAAATTCGGCCGGCTGGCGGTCAACGATCCTCGGCTGGTGCCCGATCTGCGCCGGGGGCGGGTGCTGCGGCGGCCGACGATCGCCCGGATCGAGGGCTTCATGCGCGCCGCGGGGGGACGGGCATGAGGCGCGCCGACGAGATGCTCGCGCGGGCGCTGGCGGCGCG
>NZ_CAHJXD010000148.1 GCF_903644055.1 Sphingomonas bacterium
GGCATCAAGATCTTCTCGTGGATCGCGACGATGTGGGAGGGCTCGCTCTCGTTCAAGACGCCGATGCTGTGGGCGATCGGCTTCATCTTCATGTTCACGGTCGGCGGCGTCACCGGCGTGCTGCTCGCCAACGGCGGCATCGATACCTATTTCCAGGACGATTATTACGTCGTCGCGCACTTCCATTACGTGCTGAGCCTGGGCGCGGTCTTCTCGCTGTTCGCGGGCTTCTATTACTGGTTCCCGAAGATGAGCGGCAAGATGTACAACGAGCTGCTCGGCAAGCTGCACTTCTGGATCTTCTTCGTCGGCGTCAACGTGCTGTTCTTCCCGATGCACTTTCTCGGCATGCAGGGGATGCCGCGCCGCTACCCCGATTATCCCGATGCCTTCGCGCATTGGAACCGGATCGCGACCGACGGCTATATGATCATGGCGGCGAGCATGGTGATCTTCTTCGCCAACGTGCTGTGGTCGATGGCCGCCGGCCCCAAGGCGCCCGACAATCCCTGGGGCGAAGGCGCCACGACGCTGGAATGGACGCTCTCCAGCCCGCCGCCCTACCACCAGTTCGAGCAGCTCCCGCGGATCGACTGAGGCGGGGGCTTAGAATCTGTCCCGTTGACGTTGCACTCACGTCACCCCGGCCTTGAGCCGGGGTGACGTCTCAGCCTGAACAGGGCAGCCTCCGCTATCGTATGCGTGGGCAGGGTCCGATGCTTGACCGCTCCGATCTCCTTTGACTCTCCGCTACTTGGCGTCCATGGCCGGTCGCGTGGGGCAGCGCGGGGCGTTTTGATCTGCCTCCTCGCTTTGGGGGTTGCGTGATGCGGAATTTGAAGACGGTCGTGGCCTTGTCCGTGGCCTGCCTGGTCGGCGTTTCGGCGGCCGATGCCGCGCCGCTCATCAACGGCAATTTCGAGACCGGCTCGCTCTCCGGCTGGACGGCGACCGGCCATGTCGCGACCGCGCATATCCCCTATTTCGGCCTGAACGATCCGGGCTACAGCAGCTACGTCGCGATCTTCAATTCCGGGGACAGCACACCGAACGGCGTGCTGTCGCAGACCGTCTCGACCTTGGCGGGCGTCACCTACGCCTTTTCCTTCGATTATGGCGTGACTAGCGGCGGCTCGCAGTCGATCGTCGCCTCGGTGATCGATGCGCTGGGCCAGACCCAGCTTGCGAGCCAGATGTTCAGCAGCACGTCCACGGGCATCCAGCTCCGCACGTTCAACTTCACCGCGACGTCCAGCTCGACGACGCTCCGTTTCGCGGACGTCGGCTCGAACAACAGCATCAGCCAGGATGGCGCGATCGACAATGTCGCGCTCACCGCCGCTGCCGTCCCGGAGCCCGCCTCCTGGGCGATGATGGTGGCGGGCTTCGGCGCGGTCGGCTCCGCGATGCGCTCGCGCCGGAAGCCCGCCGCCCGACTTTCCTGACCGGATCGCGGACCATCGCCTGATCACGGCGCTCTCTTCCGCTATCTCCCGTCCACGGCCTTTGCGCCGCCCTCCGCCGCAATCCCCTCGCCGAGTATCGCCCGTATCAGCCGCCCCCGCTGGTAGATGCCCTTGCGCTCGAGAGGCATGCGGTAGAGCTCCCGCAGGAATCTCCGATCGCGGGCGCTCAAATCC
This sequence comes from Sphingomonas bacterium, assembly GCF_903644055.1. GTDB lineage: Bacteria > Pseudomonadota > Alphaproteobacteria > Sphingomonadales > Sphingomonadaceae > Sphingomonas_I. The sequence goes on from NZ_CAHJXD010000148.1 coordinate 1,641, forward strand.
CTAGTGTTGCCGGGATCGTCGAAAAGGTCGAGGATCGATCCGTATTCCGGCCCGACGCCGTTGCGAACGGCCGCCAGGCCGACGAAGGCGGCATAAGCGGTGATCGCTCTCAGCCCGATCCCCTGCGCCTTCCTAACGTCGACGACGATCGTGGCGGCCTCGATCGTGCGCACCGTCATCGGCAGGATCAGGCTTCCCGTGCCCCCGCCGGCATGCCGACCGACGACATGCCACCACCGCACCGGCTCATCACCTCCGACGAGGCGGCGAATATCGCCGGGCGCGAGGGTGCCCAGCAGCGAGGGTTTGCGGTCGTCGATCGCCCGCAGGAACGCGGAGCCGTCGGGAACGAAATCGATGATCAGATTGGGTTCGCACCTCGCTTCCCCGAGCCTTGCTCCGGCGGCTTTCGCGATCTCCCGAAACCATCTCTCGACCAATGCGCCATGGTCTTCGGGCAGGCCCGCGGCACGGGGGCAGATCGCCGTGGTCCAGCGCGCGACACTGTCGTCTGCGGAGACGACGCCCGATTTTCGAACGAACGCATAGGCCCGCCGCAGCGCCTCTTCCCTCGTCGGGAGGCCGCCTCTCACGACGATGTCGGCCTGACCCCGGTACAGAGGAACGGGCCCGGCCCGAGCCGAGCGGTCGGGCGTGACGACGAGCGCGGCGACAGCCAGGGAAAGACAGGCGAGGCGTCTCACATTACCCGGCATATCCGCCCGCGCCGCTCCAATCTCCGGCGAAGGTGACGAGGTGCAACGGGAGCGCCGTCTTGCATGCCGGATTTCCATACCCAATTAGGCCGTCATCGGAAATCATCCGAACCATCGGAGATCGAGCATGAAGGTCGCGGTTCTGGGCGCAAGCGGGCGCGCGGGTTCGGAAGTCACCAGGGAACTGGCTAGTCGCGGCCACTCGGTCGTCGCGATCGCTCGCCATGTCGAGGCGGTTCCCCAGGCGCCGGGCGTCACGCCCGTCACCGGCGACGCATCGGACAGCGCCGCGCTGGCCGATCTGATTCGCGGCAGCGACGCGGTGATCAGCGCGCTCCATTTCGACGTGCCCGCCGAAACCTTGCTGTCGGCGCTGCGGCAGGCGGGTGTCGCGCGGCTGCTCGTCACCGGCGGGGCGGCAAGCCTCAAGACTTCGTCCGGCCAGCGCCTGATCGATTCGCCCGATTTCCCCCAGGATTGGAAGGAAATGGCGATGCGAGGGATCGCCTTCCTCGACGATCTGCGCCACGAGAGCGCGATCGACTGGACCTTCTTCTCGCCCGCCATGATCATATTCGAAGGCGAGCGGCTCGGTCATTACCGGTCGGCCGACGACCAGCTCGTCACCGATGCGGCGGGCGACAGCAAGATCAGCTTCGCGGACTATGCGATCGCGATGGTCGACGAACTCGAACAGCAACGCCACAGCCGCGCGCGCTTCACCGCTGCTTATTGAGGTTCAGGACCCGTTGGCGTCGGCGAGGTCGAGATAGCGGCTTCGGGTGCGCCTCCCGTGGCACGTCCCTCGACTTCGCTCGGGACGAACGGCGAGGGGGTCCCCCAGCAAATTAATTTGTAATCAGGCTCCCGGCAGCCTTTCCGCGCGCCCTTTGCCGAACCCCGCCCAAGCGCCTATAGGCCGCCCCATGTCCTCACCCGCCGTCCCGATGCCGCCCGCGATGCCCGCGGAGTGGCGCGATTTCCTGGCGCTCACCAAGCCGCGCGTGATGTCGCTGGTGGTCTATACCGGGCTCTGCGGGCTGCTCGCGGCGCCCGTGCACATCCATCCGGTGATCGGCTTCACCGCGATCCTGTGCATCGCGCTGGGCGCGGGCGCGAGCGGGGCGCTCAACATGTGGTACGAGGCCGATCTCGATGCGCGGATGAAGCGTACCGAGCAGCGGCCGCTGCCCGCCGGGCGGATGGATCGCCAGTCCGCGCTGCACTTCGGCGTCGGGCTCGGCACCTTTTCGGTGCTGCTGATGGGGCTGGCGGTCAACCTGCTGGCGGCGGCGATCCTCGCCGCGTCGATTCTCTTCTACGTGCTGGTCTATACCGTCTGGCTCAAGCGCCGCACCCCGCAGAATATCGTCATCGGCGGTGCGGCGGGGGCCTTCCCCGCGCTGATCGGCTGGGCGGCGGCGACGGGGCGAATCGATCTGCTGCCGGTGCTGCTGTTCGCGCTCGTCTTCCTGTGGACGCCGCCGCATTTCTGGGCGCTCGCGCTCTACGTCCGCACCGATTACGCCGCCGCCGGCGTGCCGATGCTGCCCGTCGTCGCCGGCGCGCGGACGACGCGCGTCCAGGTGTTCGCTTATGCGCTGCCGATGGCGGCGGTGGCGGTGCTGCCCTGGGCGCTGGGGCTGGCGGGGCCGATCTACGGGATCACCGCCGCGTTGCTCTCGCTGCTGTTCGTCGCGCTGGCGGCGCGGGTCGGGTTCAGCCGCGAGGCCGATCCGGCGCGGATGAAGCCCGAGCGGCGGCTGTTCGCTTTTTCGATCCTCTATCTGTTCGCGCTGTTCGGCGCGCTCGTCGTCGACAGGATGGTGCCGGCATGACCCCCGATTTCGATGTGGAATATCGCCGCCGCCAGCGCGCCCGCGCGCGCGTCACCGCTTGGGCGCTGGGCGCGATGGTGGTGCTGTTCTTCGCGATCGGCGTGGTACGGATGCATTGATGGCGGCGCAGACCTTCCACCTGCGCGGTAAATTCCGCACCGCGACCGCCGTTGCGCTGCTCGTCGCGCTGATGGCCGGCGTCGGCTTCGCGAGCGTGCCGCTCTACCGGATGTTCTGCCAGGCGACGGGCTGGAACGGCACGGTGCAGGAGCGATTGAACGCCACCGCGCCCGGCCCGGTGGTCGGCAAGCTCGTCGACGTGCGCTTCGATGCCAACGTCAAGCCCGGGATGGACTGGAGCTTCGAGCCCGACGAGCGCGTCAAGCGCGTCGCGGTCGGCGCGCGCGAACTCGCCTTCTTCACCGCGGTCAACGAGACCGATCACACGATCACCGGCAGCGCCGCGTTCAACGTCTCGCCGACGAACGCCGGGCCCTATTTCGTCAAGATCCAATGCTTCTGCTTCACCGAGCAGACGCTGAAGGCGCATGAGCGCGTGCGGATGCCGGTGATCTTCTATGTCGATCCGGGCTTCGCCAAGGATCCCGATGCCAGCCAGATCAGCGAAATCACGCTTTCCTACACCTTCTTCCCGGTAGCTTCGCCGAAAAGTGCAAGCTAAGGGACGAGCGACGCACGACCGATACGGGGACCGAAATGGCCGGAGCCAAGAGCCACGATTATCATATCCTGCCGCCGAGCCCCTGGCCTTTGCTGGGCGCGTTCGCGGGGCTGTTCTTCGCGGTGGGCGCGATCCTCTACATGCATTCGGCGCCCTATGGCGGCTTCGCCTGGACGTTCGGCGTGCTCTCCGTGATGGCCACGATGGCGGGCTGGTGGGGCCAGGTCATCAAAGAAGCGAAGGCCGGCGATCATACGCCGGTCGTGGCGCTCCACCTGCGCTACGGCATGATCCTGTTCATCGCCTCCGAAGTGATGTTCTTCGTCGGCTGGTTCTGGGCCTTCTTCGATTTCTCGCTGTTTCCATCGACCGTCGATGCGGTCGGCGGGGTCTGGCCGCCCAAGGGCGTCGAGGTCATCAACCCCTTCGCCTTCCCCCTGCTCAATACGCTGATCCTGCTCTGCTCGGGCACCACCGTCACCTGGGCGCACCATGCGCTGCTGCACGGGGACCGCAAGGGCACGATCGCGGGGCTGTGGTGCACGATCCTGCTGGGCCTCACCTTCACCGGCATCCAGGGCTGGGAATATGCCCATGCGCCGTTCGCCTTCAAGGGCCTCAACTATGGCGCGGCCTTCTTCATGGCGACGGGGTTCCACGGCTTCCACGTGCTGGTCGGTACGATCTTCCTGATCGTCAACCTGATCCGCGCCTACAAGGGCGATTTCACCCCGCGCCAGCATTTCGGCTTCGAGGCGGCGGCCTGGTACTGGCACTTCGTCGACGTCGTCTGGCTGTTCCTGTTCGTCACCATCTACGTCTGGGGCGGCTGGGGCGCGCCGATCCACGCGGGGTAGAGGCTTGGCCATATTTCCGTCCGCTCAGTTCCTACTCTGGATGAGCGGATGGAGAATGTGTTGAGCCAGCCTCCCTCCCCGCCGCCCGGGCCCATCGCCGCCGGCCTCAATGGTCTCTGCCCGCGCTGCGGCGCCAGGACGATGTTCGCCGGCGTCATCAGGTTCGCCGATCGCTGCGCCGCCTGCGGGCTCGATTACACAAGCTTCAACGTCGGCGACGGGCCGGCGGCATTCCTCACCCTGATCATCGGCGCGATCGTCGCGGGCGGGGCGATCGCGGTGGAGCTGATCTTTTCGCCGCCATGGTGGGTGCATGTCCTGCTGTGGCCGGCGATCACGCTGGCGCTGATCCTGGGATCGTTGCGCGCCGCCAAGGGCGTGCTGCTCGCGCTCGAGGTTCGCACCGCCGCGCGCGAGGGCCGGATCGCGCCGCCGCGATGAGCCGGCGGCTCCCCCTGGTCCCGACGCTGATCGTCGCGCTGGCGGCGCTGCTGATGGTGCGGCTCGGCGTCTGGCAGCTCCATCGCCTCCACGAGAAGGAGGCGCTGATCGCGCGCTTCGCGGCCAACCTCCACCAGCCGCCCGCCCCCTTCGCCGCTTTGGCGCCGATCGGCGAGGACAGGCTCTACCGCCGCGCCACCGCGACCTGCGCGACGGTGCGGAGCTGGCGCGGCGAGGCGGGGCGCGGCGCCGACGGCAC
>NZ_CAHJXD010000149.1 GCF_903644055.1 Sphingomonas bacterium
GCTTCACGCCAAGCGAATGCTCCAATTACATCCACCACTCCGGATACGTGCAATCATGATCGAGTCTGACTCTAGATGGTATGACTTCCCCGCAAAGGATCGAGTTTCGAGAATCGTTGACCGTATCGTATCGGCCGATGATCGTAGAATAGACGCGCTCACGCCTCGCGCGGCGACGCACGTTTGCGTCCGTGAGGCGTTAACTCGGAAGCGAAGGTGCGGACGGCGTCGCGTCAGCCAGTGAGGTCGACTAACAGTCCGACGCCCTGCTGTTCGGCGCGGTCGACTGCGACGTGTGCGATCGCCAGATCCTGGATGGCGATGCCCGAGCTATCGAACAGGGTGATGGCGGCCGGGTCTGTCCGGCTGGCGGCTCGACCGTCGAGCACGTCGCCGATCGCGGTGATTGATGCCGGGTCGATCAGCCCGGCTGACGAGGCGTGCTGGCACTCGCCGATCGCGGCGGCCTGCGCAGGCAGATCGGCGAAGAGTATGGCAGCGGCGACGAGCGCGGGATCGAGTTCCTGTTTGCCGGGTCCATCCGCGCCCATCGCCGAGACGTGGGTACCTGGGCTGATCCATTCCGCACGAACCAGCGGCTCACGCGCGGCGGTGGTGGTGATGACGATCGCGGCACCCCGTACCGCCTCCTCGATCGAGCAAACGCGTGCGTCGAGGCCACTCCCGCGTACCCGCGCCGCGAGCTCCTCCGCGCCGACGGTATTGCGGTTGAACACGCGGACGGCGGCAATCGGGCGGACACGGCGAATCGCCGCTAGGTCAAACCAGGCCTGTTTGCCGGCACCAATCAACGCGACGGTGTCAGCATCGGCGCGGGCTAGCTGCTCAACAGCGACCGCATCAGCCGCCGCGGTGCGCAACGCGTTGAGGTAAGTCGCCGCTACCAGCGCGAACGGCTGGCCGGTAACATCGTCGAGGAGGATGGTCGTGGAACCATGAGAAGGTAGCCCGAGCGCCCGGTTGCCTGGCCAATAGCTGCCGATCTTGAGCCCCGGCAGCTGGCGTGCCAGGTCGACTGCCGCCTTAACCCCAAAGCGGGTGTTCGGATCGGACCCGCGCCCCACGAGCGGTGGGAATATCAACGCTTCGCCGCGGGCGACCGCGACGAAGCCTCGCGCGACCGCCACGTGAGCGTCGACCGCGTCGACCAGTTTTGCACAATCAGCCTCGGTCAGGATACGCAAGCTCGTCACCTTTATCTTTCGGAACACCGCCGCGAAGGCGCGGTGGTAGAGTGACAGACTGGACGCGGCCGGAGGGCGGTCGGCTCCTGGGGCAACGCGCCTGGATTGGCATCATGTCGATCTGATCGTAGCGTGATGCTGAGAGCCTCGAAGTCTCCAGTGCGATTGCGAATGTCGTAGCCGCACGCGTCCGGCTCGCCTCGCTACGAGTGACCGGAATGACCATGTTCTGCGTCCGTCAAGCCGGCTTCCCATGCCAGCGCTCCCAGGATGATCGCGCGTGCCTGCTCGGTTTCGACCGCGACCGCCAGTTTCGCATTCGGCGTCACGCCGTCACGCTGCTGGAAGATCGTTCGCCCCCGGCTCAACGTACCCGCAAGCTCGACATCGGCCCGCACGTCGACGAAGCGGATGATATCCTCCGCAACGAAGGCGACGGCCGCCATCCCGTCATAGATCGACATGCCCAAGCGCTTGCGGCGCGTGCCGATCGACACAAAGCCGTCGAGCAGGTCGGCAATCAACGCCGCATTGCGCCCGCCAAGCGCGCGGATCGGGAGTACCGCTTCCGGGGTGATCAGCAAGTGACGACAGAAATCCAGATCGACGAAGCGGATCGGTACGCCATGCGACAACACGATCGCTACTGCTTCGGGATCGGCGAAGGCGTTGAACTCGGCGGACGGCGTGTGATTGCCGGATGTCGCACCTCCCCCCATCCAGGTGATGCTGTCGATCCGCGCGGCAAGGTCTGGCCTCACGGTGAGCAGAGCGGCGATGTTGGTCAACGGGCCGAGCGCGAGGATGCGCCCGGAATGGTTGTCCCGGAGAAGCCAGTCGCACAAGGGCCAGAAAGCGGCTTCGAGCGGCTCCCGGTCCGCAGGCGCGAGGCACTGGCCCTGCGACACGATGCCGGTGGGGCCGAGAATGCGTTCAGCGGTTTCAACCGACCCGAGGATCGCGCGAGCGCAGCCCGAATACATCGGAAAGCGCCAGTTGAATGCCTTTGCGGCGGCTGCGGCGTTGGCCTCTACCTGCTCGAGCCGAGTATTGCCGAACACCAGCGACAGCCCGTCGACCCTCAATCCGGCCGCACGCACGATGAGGATCGCGGCGATGTCGTCGAACCCGATATCCGAATCGATCCAGACGCCCGGCTTCATCGATCGAACCGCCGGAGCTTCGCTGCGCTTGCGATCGGCAGGCCAAAGGCGAGCGTCTCGCCGACATGACGTGCCTCCGACGCGGCATTCGCCTCGGCCTTGATCGTGCCGAGTGCGGAGTCGAGGAGATATTCGCGCGTCGCGCCGGAGTAGGACGAGCCGCAGACGGTGCCGACAAAAGGCCCATGCCCCAGCGCGACCGCCGCCGGGCGCCAGGCCAGGCCTGCGACATCCGCCAGGTCCTCGTCTCCCAGCGCAACCGGACCGGCGGGCGTGACAAGCGCGCCCTCGCGCACGGCGAAGACGTTTTCGAAGCCGAAGAAGTCCGCGACGAAGCTGGATTGCGGCCGGTTGTAGAGTTCGTCGGGCGTACCGATCTGCTCGATCGCGCCATCCCTCAGGACGACGATGCGATCGGCGAGCGCCAATGCCTCCTGCTGGTCGTGGGTGACGAAGATCATCGGTATGCCGGTCCGCTCACGCACGCGCTGAAGCTCGCCGCGCATGTCCAGCCGCAGCCGGGCGTCGAGATTCGATAGCGGTTCGTCTAGGAGCAGCAGCTTGGGCTCCATGACCAATGCACGCGCGAGCGCGACACGCTGTTGCTGCCCGCCGGACAGCGTCGCGGGCTTGCGCTTCGACAGGTCGAGCAGCCCGACCGAGCGCAACCCATCGGAAACCCGCGTCTCGAGGTCGCTGCCTCTGATCTTTCGTAGGCGCAGCCCGAAGGCGACATTCTCGAAGATGCTGAGGTGAGGAAACAACGCATAGGATTGGAAGACGAGACCGACCCCTCTGCGATGCGCGGGAACATGCGTGATGTCCCTGCCGTCGAGCATGATATGCCCGGAAGACGGCGTCATCAGCCCGGCGATCGAGCGCATCGTCGTTGTCTTGCCGCAGCCGGACGGACCCAACAGCGCAACCAGTTCGTCCCCGCCGATGATGAGGTCGAGATCCCGGACCGCGACCGTGTCGCCATAGGCGAGGGTGAGCTTGTTCAGCACGAGAAAAGGTGTCTCAAACATAGCGGCTGAACCCCAGAAGACGCTCCGCGATCTGGACGACGGCGATCGTCATTAGCGCGAGCAGGACGGAGAGGGCGGCAACCGATGGGTCGTACGTGGACTCCATATAGGAGATCATGTCGATCGGCAGGGTGCGCACCCCAGGTCCCGACAGGAACAAGGACACCGGCACCTGATTGAAGCTGGTCACAAAGCCGAGCACGAACGCCGCCATCAAGCCGTTCCGGACATTGGGCAGCACCACGCGGAAGAAGGCACCCACCCTGGAACAGCCGAGCAGAACAGCGGCCTCCTCGATGTCCACGCGTAGATGCGTCAGGCTCCCCGATACCACGCGGACCGCATAGGGCAGGACCAGCGCCGAGTGTGCGAGAAACAGTGCCAGGAAGACGCCGATGCCCAGCGGAACCACAAAATAGCGCAGGCTGGCCAAACCCACAACGATCCCCGGCACGATGATCGGCAGTGACAGAACGGTCCGCGCCAACTCGCTCGATCGTGTCTTGTAGCGCGAGAGCGCATAGGCCGCGGGCACGCCGATCAACAACGCCAGGGCCGTGCCGCCGATCGCCAGGATCATCGACAACCCGAAGCTCGCCCGAAAGCTGGCGATCGTGAACACCTTCGACATCCACTTGAGCGACAGGCCCTGGGGCGGGAACGCCAGAGTATCGCCGGCCGAGAAGGACGACGCGACGATAATCAGGAGCGGCCCGTTCAGGAACAGGAAGACGAGCAGCAGCACGGCCCAACGTGATCTCGTCATCTCGATCGCTCACTCTTACCCGTCGCAAGCGAACGCAGTCCGAAATTGGCGGCAACGCCGAGGAACACGATGATGAAGGCGACGATGCTTGCCGACGCGATATCGTTGGCCACCGAGACGTCCTGGTACAGCAGCGTTTCTAGCATCAGAACCTTCGAGCCGCCCAGGATCGCGGGCGTGATGTACGCGGTCAGCGCGCCGGTGAAAACCAGCGTTCCGCCCACGACCAGCCCCTCGCACGTCAAGGGCAGGACGATTTTCCAGAACACCTCCAGCCAAGTCGCGCCGAGCACCCGCGCGGCCGCCACGGCGTCCTTTGGCAGGTTCTCGACAGCGCTGACCAGCGTCAGGACCATCACCGGCAAGAGGAGTTGCAGCAAGCCGATGAAGATCGCCTGTTCGGTAAACAGGAAGCGTATCGGCGCACGGAGCAATCCAGCTTGCATCAGCGCCCCGTTGACCAGCCCCTGCCGGGCAAGGATTACGAGCCAGGCATAGGTACGCGCGACCGGGGAGATCATCAGGGGGACCGTGACCATCACGATCATGCGCCCCTTCATCTTCGGCGGCAACGACGCGATCGACAGCGCCGTCGCGTAACCAAACACCGCTGCCGTCGCCGTCACCAGCACACCGATCCGCAATGTTCTGACCAGGACGCGCTGGTTCAGCCGGTCGGCGAAGAACGATGCGTAGCCGTTCACGCTCCAGGTGTGACCCTGTCGAAATCCTTCCGAGAGAAGGATCACCACTGGAGCTATGAAGACGATGACAACAAACACCAATGCGGGCAGGAGCAGCAGCGTGGAGGGCTTGATACGCCGTTTCATTGGCCGATCACCCGATTGGCCTTGGCAAGCCAGAGGCGCTTGTTGTTCACAACGACGACCGAGTCCATGAAGCGCAACTGGCGGATCATATCCGGGCCGTAGGTCAGGTTATCGGCGATTTCCGGCGGCACCCGAACGTCTTTGTTTGCCGGGCTGTCGATAAGCCGCTGCGCCAGTTTCGTCTGGACTTCGGTCGATAGCCAGAAGTCGATGAAGCGCCGGGCAAGATCGGCGTGCTTGCTGCCCTTTACCAACACCATCACGTTCATGCTGCCGATCTGCCCCTCCTTGGGCGTGGCCCAGCGTAGCGGAAGGCGAGACTTTTTCAGGCTGGCCCAGGCGAAACGCCCGACGGGCGCGGCCCAGATCTCCTCTTGCCCGAACAACTGCGCCAATTGCGACGCACGGACGTAGAACGTCGCGACCGCGTCCTTGCGTGCCCCCACCGCGTCGATCGGAACCTGCAAGTCGCTGCGGCTGCTGCCCATTGCGCGCCCGATCATGTAGAAGGTCTGCGGTCCCTGGTTGGTATAGACGCTCGGCAAGGCCACATAGCCGCTCAGCTCGTTCGACAGGAGATCCCCCCAAGAGGTGATGGCGACCTTGTCGGCCCGGTACACGATCGACGTGGAGTAGATCGTATACCCGACCGCCATGCCGTCGCGGTTCGGATCCTTCGCGATGTCGTACAGCTTCGGATAATTGGCGAGTTTGCTCGCGTCGATCTTCGCCAGAAGGCCGGACCTTGCCGCCTCAAGCGCGTCCGAAGTTGCGAGCACGGCAATGTCGATCACCGGATGCGCCCTGTTCGCATCCAGCTTGGCCAGCCGTTCCGAGCTGTTGCCGACCTCGACGATGACCTTGCAGCCGCATTGTGCCTCGAACGGCTTGTAGAGGATCGTGCTGTAATCGTCCTGCGAGAAGCCATAGACGGATATGGTCAGCGTGCGATCCTGCGTCGGGGGGACGTTCCGATCCGAGCGAAACATGGTCGCCGCCGCCACAGCGACGATCGCAGCGCCGGCCAGCCCGGCGGAAACAAACGCCGTTCTCACCTGCGGCCTCGCGCGTCGATATTCCAGACGGCGACGACCGCGTCGCCCCGAACGCAGTGGATACGATCGTAGAGCGCAACCGTCGGGTCGCAATGCGGGACAATGCATTCCAGCCGATCGGCGAGCGCCGGCGCGCGCGCGCCGGGCGCGAGCGTCACCCGGCCATGTTCGTCGCCGCTGCAACGATAGGCGGCGTCGGCCAGTACGGGACGGACGATTTGCGGCGGGGGACCGTTCAACGCGAACGCTTTCGTGCCGGCATCGGTTGTTACCTGCCCGGCGAGGTTGCAGCTAACGACTGCGGTCTGGACGAACAACGCGGCGGCGAACGTCACATCGGGCTGCGCGATTGCTAGATACTCGGCATCCATGAAGACATAGGATCCCGCCTGGATCTCGGTGAAGACACCGGCGTCTAGGTCGATCCGGTGCGTTCCGGTGCCGCCGCCCGAGACGATCTGCGGCGGCAGGCCGGCGGCGCTCAGCGCGTCGATCAGTCGCGCGATATAGGCGAGCGGCTGCGCAGATGCCCGAGTGCGTTCGTCGAGCGGGCCGATATGCTGAAGGTGTCCGCCATAGGCCTGGATGCCCATCAGGTGCAGCGCCGGAGATTGCGCGATGTACCGCGCCAAGGCCAGCAGGGCCTCGACACCGGTCACGCCGGTGCGGCCAAATCCGATATCGACGTCCACGAGTGCGCGAACCACGATGCCCTGCGCCTCCGCCAAGGCGGCGATCGCAGCGGCGTTCACGGGGTTGTCGATGACCACGATTGTATCGGGACTGCGTTTGACCAGCGCGATCAGACGGCGCAGCTTGACCGCGGTGGTCAGCGGAGAGGTGATGAGCAGGCCCGTGACCCCGTGCTCCGCCATCACCTCCGCTTCGTCCAGGGTCGCACAACAGACGCCGATCGCTCCAGCCTCGATCTGCCGCTTCGCGATCGCGGAGCATTTGTGGGACTTGACGTGTGGCCGAAGCGAACGGCCCGATCGCCGCACGAGATCCGCCATACGGTGCAGGTTCGCCTCGAAGACATCGAGGTCGAGAAGGAGCGACGGCGTGCCGAGATCGTCGCGCCGCAGCCGATCAGCCGTGCCCACATCGGCGTCGTGAACGGGCGGCATCAGTGCGCTCCCGGGGGAAAGTTGGCAACGAACCATGTCATCAACCGCGTCCCCGCTGCGAAATCGACGAAATCCATGCTCTCATCGGGATTGTGACTCCCCTTGTCGTTGCGCAGGAAGATCATGGCGGATGGCACGCCCGCGTTGGCGAAGTCGCCGGCGTCGTGACCGGCTCCGCTCGCGATCGGAAGGGCGGCAGTACCGAGCGTCGCACAGCCGTCGGCAAGCAGGTCGCACAACGCGGTGTCCATCGCGGCAGGAGGATCCCCGGTCAGCGGATCGCACGTGAACGTCACCCTACGTTTCGCCGAGATTGTCTCCATGAGCGAAAACAGCCGGGCTTCTGTCCGTTCGAGCATCGACACCGAATGGCTGCGGATGTCGAAGCTGAACTCGACTTGGCCCGGCACCGTCGTGATGCCATGGGAAGCGGCGTCGGTCAGGAACCTCCCGAAGGTTATCACGAGGTCGCTCCCGTCGCTTTCCTCGGCCTCCCGCCAGTATTGATCTATCGCCGTGATGAGTTCCGATACGGCGAAGACTGCGTCGTGCCGCAGCGACCGCGGCACTGTTCCCGAATGTCCGTACTCGCCGATGCAGATGGCCTTGCGGCACCGGCGATTTCCCCGGATGCCGGTGACGATGCCAAGCGGCACGCCACTCGTGACAAGTTGCGGCCCCTGCTCGATGTGAAGTTCGAGATAGGCCGCGATTCTTTGCGGATCTATCAGCGGTCGGCCGCTCCGCAACCGTTGCAGGTCCACGCCCGACCGCGCCATATGATCTGCAAGGCTGCGGCCGGTGTCGACGCGACTCGAATGGTGCAGGATCGCTTCGTTCAGCGTGCCGAGCAGCGCCCGGCTTCCGATATGCTGCGCGCCGAACCAAGCGCTTTCCTCCGCCCGCAGCGCCATGATCACCAAGTCGCGCTCGGGAGAGATATCGGCGGCGCGGAACGCGGCGGCCGTGGCGAGGCCGGCCAGGACGCCGGCCAGGCCATCGAAATTGCCGCCCCTTGGCACGGAGTCGAGGTGTGAGCCGATGACGAGCCGCGGTGCCTCCGGGTTCTGCCCCGGCAAGACCATCGACAGGTTGAGCGCCGCATCCACCGCAACCGAAAGACCCAGCGTGCGCGCAGCGGACGTCACGGTGGTATGGGCGAGGTGCTCGCCCTCGCCATAGGCGTCGCGCGTGAAGCCGATGCCATCGAAGCTGCTGCTGCCGATCTCCTCAAACAGGCCGCGGGCCAGACACAGGCCGACATCGATGGCGTCGTCGTCAGGGATCACGCCATCGGCTCCGTCACTGCGGTCCGATACCAATCGAGGATTTCGCTGCCGGCCATGAAGATCGTGTCGGATCGATTGAGCAGCGTATCGATCACCTCTTCGAGATAGTTGATCCGGTGCGGAACGCCCGAGAGATGCGGATGAAGCGGGATTGTCAGGACCCTAGGCTGGCCCAGCGCCGTCTCGCGCTCGAACCGTTTCAGCGTTTCCCGAATGCGCAGGCTCATTTCTGGAGAGGCGTGCTTCTCGATCGCGTATACGACGCTGTCGTTGATATCGAGCCCATAGGGCATCGCCACGATCTCGCGGCCCTTCGTGGAGAGCATCGTCGGGATGTCGTCGATCACCCATTGGCAGACATATTCGATGCCTTCGCCGCTCAGATGATCGAGCGTATCGAACGTCTCCGACCATCCGGGGCTCATCCAGCCACGCGGCCGCTTGCCCGTGAAGGATTCCAGCTTGTCGAGCGCGGCCCTTATCAAGCTCCCTTCGTCGCTTTCCGCGCCCATTGCCCGCTGGTGAACGCCGTGGCCGACGAACTCCCATCCCGCCTCCAGCACCGCCTCTGCCAGCCTGGGGTAGACGTCGATCACGCTGGCGTTGATACTGGCGCTGACCGATACGCCGCGATCGCCGAACAGGTCCAACAGGCGCGGCATGCCGGCGCGATTGCCGTACTCGGACCAGCAGAAGTTCGGCAGATCAGGCACATGGCTGCGACCATGCGGCGGAACGACGATCGTGCGGGGCGTTAGCTGATCGTACGGCCAATATTCGATGTTGACGACGACATGGACGATGATTGGCTTGCCCTGCGGCGCTCGCAGCTTCGGATGATCCGACGACAGGACGTAGGGGGCTCGCGGATTGGAGGAGACCGACATGGTCACGAACCTTCCCGGTCGCCGGCACGCGCGCGCGCAAGCTGCCGGTAATGTTCGCCAAGCGCGTGTCGGTATCCAGCCGCATGCGGGATGTCTGCTATATCGGCGGGTCGCCGGGCCGACCGGGCGGCATCGGCGGCCTGAACCTGCAACGCGTCGACCGAAAGGCCGGGATAGCTGCCGTTGCAATACCGTATCGTCCCGTCCACCATCGTCATGACCGCGTCGCGCCCATTCGCCCGCGCGAGAAACGCGTCTACGACAGGAACGTCCGGATCGAGATACGGGCTGCTCGTGCGCTCCAGCGAGAAGACCGCGATGTCGGCGCGTCGCCCCGCCTCCAGCATTCCCGTCTCCGCGCCGAACTGTGCCGCCACCGCACCGTTGTGCGTCGCCATGGCGAGCAGGACATCGCTGCCGGGCGGTTCGGCCCCGCGCCATTCCGGCACGCGCGCAAGATTGGCGGCCAGGCGCAATTCCGCGAGCAGATCTTCCTCATCGTCGAGCGCGCAATTGTCCGTTCCCACCGCCAAGCGCACGCCGCCCTTCAAATAGGCGGCAAGCGGCGCGATGCCATTGCGCATCCGCAGATTGCACCCCGGATTGTGAACCACCGTCGCGTCGCTGGCCGCCAGAACCTCGATCTCCGCAGGATCGACCCAGACGCCATGCGCGACGACGGTGCGCGAGGTCATGACGCCAAGATCGCTCAGGTGGTTGAACACGCCACCCGGAAAGAGTTCCGCCGCGGCTGTCCGCTGCGCCGGCGATTCCAGTGCATGGAGGTGGATGCCCAGGTCGTGATCGCGCGCATCGCGCGCGATCGCGCGCCACAGGTCGTCGGACACCCATTGCGGCCCCGCCGGCCCGTAACACAGCCGGATAAGCGGATGCGTCCCGAACTCGGCGCGCAGATCCGCCATCAAGGCGATCGTTTGTTCGATGCCGCCTGCATAAGCCGGCGCGGCCGCCCTGCCGAGCCAGGCACGTAATTCCGGGTCGAGACCAGCAAGGAAACAGACTTCGTGTGGCGGATATACCAATTGGCCGCGGTCCATTGCACCCACGCACACCGTCGCGCGCAAGCCCACGTCTGCATAGGCGGCGATCTGAGTGCGAACCTCGCCGGCGTAATCGCCGGTGCCGTAGCTGTAATTGGCGTGGATGGTCGTGGTCACGCCGTTGGCGAGCATCCGAGCGGCCGCCAGGCGAGTGATCGCGCCCGGATCGAGCACGCCGCGCGACCGGCGTCCCGAAATCCAGGTTTCCAGGTAATCGTCGCGGTGGCCAAGCTGGATCTGGCTTATCCCGCGCCCGTGCTGGTGGGCATTCACCAGGCCCGGCATGAGCAGGCAGCCCGGAAACGTCAGGGTGGTCGCCGCCGGCCACTTGCGCTGCAATTCGGCCGCATCACCGACATCCAAGATCCGGGATCCGCCGACGACCACGCCGCCATCGTGCAGAAGCGCGTCGGCGCAGGCTCCGGGCAACACATAGCCGGCCGTCAACAGCGTCAGGGAGCCATCCTGCGCCCCCACCTCCGCTGGTCCCGGACTGACCATCATCGCCCCCAATCGCCGAGCCGATCCTTAAACATGGGCGGTATTGTTATAGACAGTCGCGTCAACCATCGAGCTTACCCGATCCGGACGTCCGCCGGAATAGAAGTCCACCGCCAACCGATCGAACGTCGCGCCCCATTCGCGTTCCAGTTCGCCGCGCTTCGCGTCGTCAATCCAGGCGCCGGCCAGCCCGTTCGTCATCATCGTCCTCAGCGCCGCAAGATCGAAGCCCAGGTGGCTGTAGAGGATCTCCCACGTCCCGGCCGGGCTGACATTGTGCAGGGTGGGATCGTCGGTGTTCGGATGCAGCTTGAGGCCAAGCTCGCTCATCCGGCGGATGGGATGATCGATCGCCCAGCGCTCCGGCGACAATGTGCGCAGGTAATATGAATTGGTTGGCACGATGGTGAAGATGATCCCGCTCGCGGCGAGGCGCGCAGCCAGGTCGGGATTGTCGACGACGGTATAGCCGTGATCGATCCGGTCGACGCCGAGCACGTCAACCGCCGTCGCGACGTTCCGCCACGATGTTCCGAACTCCCCGGCATGCGCTGTCGTCTTCAGACCGTTGGATCGCGCGAGCCGATAGGCCTCGACGAAAAGCTCGGGCGGGCGGTCCGTTTCGCGATAGTCGATGCCGATGCCGATCACTTCGGGAACGCGATGAGCAAGCACATGTTCGACCACCTCGATGGCGGCAGCGCCATCCGCTTCGCGATCGATGCTCGGTATCAATCCGGCACTGATGCCGAACGCACGCTTCGCGGCGTGGATACCGGATACGATCCCTTCCTGGGCGCGATCGTATCGCAACCCCGCGTCACGGACCGTTCCGGTCGGGTTCCAGAAAAACTCCGCATGGCGTACGTTTTCCGACGCCGCATCTTGCAGGTACTCGAACGTGATGCGCCGGAAATCCTCGGGAGCCTTGAGAACATGGCGTTCGAGTATGCGGAGCGCGTGCAGCACGCCGACTGGGCGCGACGTGCGCGTGTAGAGCGCATCGAGCTCGGCAGACGATACCGGTGCGTCATGCTTGCGAACCAGATCCTCGAATGTCGCGCGCCTGATAGTGCCGAGGAGGTGGCAATGGAGTTCCGCCTTGGGAATGCTGCGAAAGAACCGTCGTTGCTGGTCGTTGACCGGTCGAGCGATCGCGGATGCGGGAATGTTTCCAATTGCTCGAGGCATTGAGATTCAGCCTTGCCATGAATCCAGCGAGGCTGGCGATCAGGATGATTTACCGCGTTCGGTCGTGAACAGACGGGCTTGGCATCTTGAAGCCCCAAGCCCGTTACGCCGTTAGAATGCCTGCCGTATGTTCAATCCAATCGTACGCGGACGCGTACCGACCAGATAATCCGGGAGCCCAGAGATCGCGTTGACATACGTGATCCCGTTCTTGTTAAAGACGTTGCTCACGAAGGCGGCGATCGTGAGATTGTTTCGGTCGACGCCGAAGCGGAAGTTCACGAGGCTGTAATCGCCCAAGGTGCGATAGATCACGCTGTTGGGTCGGAGCTCGCTGTTCTCGCGACCGGTGTAGGAATAATCAGCATGCAGGAAGCCGCTCCAGTCTTCGATGATCGGGACTTTGTAATCGGCCGTTGCTGAAAAAGTGTGTCGCGGAATATAGGTGAGGAAGTCACCATCGAGGCCAGCAGCGGTGGAAACGCTGCTGATCTGGTTTTCGGTGAGTTTCGCGCTGACGAAGTTCGCGCTTCCACTCAGGGTAAGGCCGGCAAACGGGTTGGCGGACGCTTCGATCTCGATACCCTGGATCCTCGCCGCGCCGATGTTGCCGATGAACCTGGAGTTGTTGTTGAGCGCGAGGACCGATGTCTGCAGGTTCTTCCAGTCAATCCGGTATGCCGCGACGTTCAAGGTCAAACGGTGCGCAAGCCAGTCCGTCTTGATGCCGGTTTCATAGTTCCAGAGCGAATCCGCTTTATAGGTGATCAGGTCGTCCGACAGGCCGGGCACATTGTTCGCTCCGCCCGGACGGAAACCTTGCGCGGCCGATACATATAGCAGAATGCCTTTTGTCGGTGCCACGTCGGCGCTGAACTTCTTCACCCAACCAGAGGCCTTGACCCCGACGGCGCGGTAGGGTCGCTGGATCTGTCCGTTGAAGTAGTTTACCGCCAGATACTCGCTGCCGACCACCTTGTTATAGTCGTAGTGGCGTGCCCCTGCCGTCAGCGTCAGCATGTGGAACAGTTTGTAGCTTGCCTCTCCGAAAAATGCCAACTGCCTCACCGTGGTGATGACGTAGCGCGAGCCGAGGTCGGTGATCGGCGATCTGGGACCGCCGGTCGCGGCGTCACCGGCGAAAACGAGCGTGTGGACTTCGTCCCGGCGATCCTCGTGGAAAACGCCGGCCGTCCAGTTGAAGGGCGAGGTTCCGGCCGAGGCGAGCCTCAGCTCGTTGGTCCAGTTATGCACGAAGCTCGGCTGACGAGCGCCGACCGGCTGCTGCGCCAAACCGTATGCCCTGTACGCCGCCAGCTGCGCTGCGTTGCAGGTCGTGACCCCGGTGAAGAGCGGGCAGTAGGTGCCCCTAGAGACCGTCAGGCCGTACGTCTGCGAATTGTCCTCGGTTCGATTGACGTCCCAACGGTAATAGGACGTCACGCCGGTAAGCTTCGCGAAGCCCAGGTCGAGATTGCCGGTCAAACTGTAGAGTTGCAGTTTGCTGTCGTAGGGCTGACCGACAGCGCGATCGGAGATATATGCTCCCAGACTGGCGCGGTAGTTCGACGAGCCGTCGATCGTGAGCTTCTGGTAAAGGGCCAGCGCCGAGAGTGAGAAACTGTCGCTCGGAGTGAACGCCAGCGTGCCGCGCACGCTGGAATTATCTGCCCTGTTCAAGTCGTTGCGTTTGAGCGTGATGTTATCGACATAGCCCCCGGAACGTTCGGAATAGCCGGCCAGTCGCACCGCCAGCTTGTCGGTTACGAGCGGGAGATTGATTGCCCCCCGCACGGCGTAGCCGGTGCTTCCGTTCTTGATCTCGGTGAACTCGCCTTCTGCCGTCCCCCCGATCTTCGTCGCATCGGGCTGATTGAAAAGGACGCGCAACGTGCCGCCCATCGAGCCGGAGCCGTAGAGCGTTCCCTGCGGGCCACGCAACACTTCGACGCGTTCGACGTCGAAGAGATTGATGTTTGGCGTGGCGCTGGAAGGATCCGATGTCGTGCCCGAGGGACCGGTCAGCGGTGTTTCGCCGTAATACACGCCGACGGTGCTTTCGCCGGATGTCTGGATCGACCTGATAGAGACGCGGTATCGGCCGGATTCCTGCTCCGTAACGTTCAAGCCGGGTGCCAGACGCGCCAAGTCGGTCAGGCCGAGCGTGCCGGTGGATCTCAGCCGGTTCTCGGTGAACGCGGTGATCGCGATCGGTGTGTTCTGGATCGACGTCGCGCGCTTGGTCGCGGTTACCACGATGTCGTTGCCGGTGTCGGCCTGAGAATTGCTGGCGGTGGCGCTGGCATTACCGGTATTTGTGCTTGCGGAGTCAGGAACCTCTTGGGCCAAGGCGACAACTGGCGTCGCGCTCAGAAAGCAAACGCCGGCAAGAAGGTGGCTCGTCTTAAGTCGTCCCATAAATCCCCCACGTTGTTGCGCACGGTGCGGTTTCCGCTACCGAGCCACGACTCCTCCCACCGAGATCCTGACGCCTTGCTGTGGCGTCTTGCATTTCATGCACTGCGCCGACATATCGGGGGCACCTTGCAACAACTTGTATTATGATGTTCTAGGTAAAGTGCATTTGCAATGGGGGGAGGAAATTTTTTTGAAATGGACTCCGGGCGCCGAGCTTAACCGGAATGCCTCCGTACCGCTCTACCTTCAGATCGCCACCGATATCGCCGCGAAGATCGGCAGAGTTCCCGAGTTCAAAGACCGTCTCCCGTCCGAGGCGGGGTTGGCGGATGGCTATGGCGTCAGCCGCATCACGATCCGGCTCGCTCTCGATCACCTGACGACACGCGGACTCATCGTTCGTCGACAGGGTAAGGGGACGTTCGTCAGCGGTCCGCAGAGGCGAACGCTGAACGCCCCGATCCCCGGGGTCATGGACCTGCTCAACGCGCAAGGTGTTGAATCGCGCAGCGAACTTCTGAAATTCGGCCCTGCGATCGCGCCGGACGACGTCATTGCGAAGCTGGAACTCCCGAGCTCCGATGCCATCTTCCTGCAGCGACGCTATCGCATCCTTGAGCAGCCTGCGGTCGTGACGGAAGGCTATTACCCCGTTTCCATGGTGAACATGGTGCGGTTCGAGGATGCCGAAAAGCAATCGGCCTTGCATTTCTTGGTGGAAAAGGCGGGTCTTCGGCTCGGCCGATCAGAGATTACCGTTCAGGTCGTCGCGGCGCCCGCGCACATCTCGCCGCTTCTGGAAATAGATGCTGACAGCGCTCTGATGATGTTACGGCGTGTCACCGCTACCGAAGACGGAAGGCTGTGCGAACACAGCACCTTGTATGCCCGAGCCGGGATCGGCGAATTTGCCATCAACGCGGATGAGACGGCGCGGCATCATGAGGAATGGCGCGTCCCGAGCATCTGACCGGAGCATCGCGGGCACATGGTTCGGGCGAGGTGTCGATACAGGCTTGGGATTGCTTACTCCGTAACTAGCCTTTTACTGCCGCCCCGGACGCTGCAAGCGGCCGTCCGCTTGCCGCACCCAGTTCCTCGTTCACGACCGCTGCCCAGTATGCCGCGCCGAAACCAAGCGCCGCATCGTTGAAATCGTAGGTTTCGCTGTGATGGGCGCCACTCTCTTCCACCGCACCATTACCTAGCCAAGCGTAACAGGCCGGCACCAATTGGCCGAACAAGGCGAAATCGTCTCCCGCCGTCGACGGCGGGAACTCGGTCCGCACATCATCGCCGAAAACCGACCGGGCGGCAGACTGCGCCGTCAAGGTGGTGTTTCGGTCGTTGATCACAGGAGGATTGCGGCGCTCGAAATCATAGCTGCATTCGATGCCGAACATCTTGGAGCAGCCTTCTGCGAGTCGGCCGATCTCGACGTCGAGTTGATCCCTGACAGCCGGGCTGTAAGCCCTGGCGGTGCCGCCGATATTGATCGTTTCCGGAATGACATTCAGCGCAGCGGGGTTGCCCGCCTGCACCGAACAGGCGCTGATGACCGATGATTGAAGGGGATCGACGACGCGCCCGACGATCGATTGCAAGGACGAGATGAACGTGGCCGCAGCCGTTATCGGATCGCGTCCGAGATGCGGCTTGGCACCATGCGTTCCCACTCCCCTGAATTGCACGCGCCAGCTGTCGGACGACGCCAGTTGGGCGCCCGGAACGACGGCGATGCTGCCGATCGGAAGCCCCGGCATGTTATGCAATCCGTAGATCGCGTCGCAGGGATGACGATCGAGCATGCCGTCCGCCAACATCCGCCGCGCGCCGCCACGCCCCTCCTCGGCCGGCTGGAAGATGAAATGCACCGTGCCATCGAACCCACGCGTGCAGGCCAGATACCGGGCAGCGCCAAGCAACATCGCCGTATGGCCGTCATGGCCACAAGCATGCATGACGCCGTCGTGGCGCGATCCATGCGGTCGACCCTCGACCTCGGGCATCGCGAGAGCATCCATATCGGCGCGCAAAGCGATGGTACGCTCGCCCGAACCTATCCTGAGCGTGCCAACGACACCCGTACCTCCCAAGCCGCGATCAACGGCTAGACCAGCCTCCGCCAGATGTGCGGCCACGATCTCGCTTGTTCTGTGCTCCTCGAACCCCAATTCTGGATGCGAATGCAGATCGTGCCGAAGCGCGACCATGAAAGCCTGATCGTCAGCGATCTCCGGCGGAACGTGCGAATGGTTCATGCAAAGGGGCTTTCGGTGGATCCGCCCTGAAGAGGCCGGAACTGGACGCAGGCATCACGAACGGCGCAGCTGCGTTTACTATCGCGGGCTGTAACAACCGACGAGACAGTGTATGACGACCTAGGACGTCTGTCCAGTGCAGGGTTGCTGTGCCCAGGCGCCTTGTCTGCAATTCGGGCGCAGCCTCGGGCTCGATGGATGCGATCCATTCCCTGGGTTGCGGACGCCGGCTCGCGCGGTACGGACCTCATGAACCATGCCGACTAACCTCGATGAGAAGCTCGCAGTGATTGTACTTGGCAGCATCAATGAGGATATCGTCGCGCAGGTCGAGGACTTGCCGCGCCGCGGCGAGACGGTCGCCGCCCTGCGAATCGACCGCTCGCCCGGCGGCAAGGGGCTGAACCAGGCTGTAGCTGCCGCCCGGTTCGGCGCGCGGGTGACGTTGCGCGGTGCGGTCGGCGACGATGCTGCCGGCGCGTTGCTGCGCACGGAAATGGAGAAGGCCGGGCTCGATACCGCCGGTGTCGACATCGTCGCGAACACGGCCACGGGGCAGGCGCTGATCTATTTGGCACGAAACGGCGACAACAGCATCGTCGTCGCGACCGGTGCCAATGCCGATTACGGCGCGGCTCGGTTGGCGGCGACGCCGCTTCCGGCTTGCACTGTCCTTCTCACCCAGTTCGAATCGACGATCGACGCGATCGAGGCGCTGTTTTCCGGCGGTGGTGACCGTCCGCTGCGCATCCTCAACGCCGCACCCGCCTTGCTTGGCGGCAGGTCGCTGCTACCGTTGGCGGATATCGTCATTCTCAACGAAACCGAGTTGCAGACCTTCGCCGGCTCGCTTGCGCCGTTGCTCGACGACGAAATGCTCGTCGCGGCGGCACGGCGACTCATCAGCCGTCCCGACCAGCGCGTGATGGTGACGCTCGGTGCGGACGGCTGTCGCTCGATCGATGCAGCGACCATGGAGTCGATCCCGGCCTTCCCGGTGGCGGTGGTCGATACCGTCGGCGCAGGCGACTGCTTCTGCGGCGTATTCGCGGCGGCGATGGCCGAGCACATGACGATCACCGATGCCCTGCGCTACGCCGCCGCTGCGGCTGCCCTGTCGGTGGGGCGGCGGGGCGCGGCGACTGCGATGCCCTACCGGGCGGAAGTGGAAGCTTTTCTTCGCGACGCCGGACGAGCGAGCAGCCGCGACGCCTAGATGATCGCGTCGGCTGCGGCCTTGTCGCGCAGCGCTGCGAGAACCTTGTCTGGCGTGATCGGCAAGGTGGTGATGCGTATCCCCGCCGCGTCCTCCAACGCGTTAGCGATCGCGCTTGCGATACCGAGGATCCCCGCCTCGCCGACGCCCTTCACGCCAAGCGGCCCGCGTCCGAGGCCTTGTTCAAGGATGATCGCCTCGAACGTCTCCGGCAGGTCGTTAGCCAGCGGGACGCGGTAGCGCTGCGGCGTATGGTTGAGCAACTCGGCGCCATCGAACACCAGTTCCTCGAACAAGGCCTGGCCGATGCCCTGCATGGAGGCACCCTCGATCTGGCCGCGTACGGCCCCGGGCACCAGCGCCAGCCCCGCATCCGCCGCGCTCGCCACGTGCAACAGCGTCACCTTGCCGGTCTCGACATCGACCTCGAGCTCCACGCCGACCCAATTGGGCATCCAGTAGACGATTTCGGCATTCAGTGCCGCTGCGCTCTGCGTCTCGACCTTCACTTCCCCTGAACCCGTAAACTCGCCACCGAGCCCGCCATAATAGCCGCGGACCAGATCCTTCAGCGACGTCCTCATATTGCTGTAGCGGATGAAGCCTTCCGCATAGTCCAGCCCGTTCACCGACACTCCCAGGCGTTCCGCTGCAAAGCCCAAGATGCGGTTCCGCACTGCGTCCGCCGCCCGGCGCACGGCCTCGCCGGTGATTACGGTAGCCGACGATGCGTGCGTGCCCTGGTCGAACGCCGTCTGGTCGGTGTCGACCGTCGCGCGCGTCACCCAGTGCGGGTCGATGTTCAACACGCCAGCGACGATCCGGCGAAACGCCTCGGTCGCACCTTGACCCATGTCGATGGTTGCGCAACTGACGATCGCATAGCCGTCAGGCAGGACTTTCACCTGCGCCTGCGCATAGCGGCCTTGTCCGCCGCCATCCTTGAAGCCGATGGCGACGCCCTTGCCCCGTACCACATGACATGCGCGCGGCGTCGATCGCTTGCCCCAGCCGATGCGCCGCGCCACGACGTCGAGCCCGGCCGCCAAGTCGGAGTCGATGGCGCTGTCGCCTGGACGATAAGGCTCGCCGGGGCGCAGAAGGTTGCGCCGGCGAAGCTCGACCGGGTCTATCCCCAGCCGGTGCGCGATCATATCAACCTGGCTTTCCGACGCCCAGGAAGCCTGAGTGCCGCCAAAACCACGGAACGACCCCGCCGGCACGGTGTTGGTCCGCACCACCCGCGCGAGGCTGTCGAGGGCCTCCCAGCGGTAGGGGCCACCGATGCGATACGCCACCTTGTCCGCCACCAGCGCACTTGCATCGGCATAGGCACCGCCGTCCAGCAGGATGTCGGAACGGCGCGCCAGGAACGTCCCGTCGGCATTGATGGCGGTTTGCAGGCGGAGGCGTGCCGCGTGCTGGGTCAAGGTCACGAAACCCTCGTCCATCGTTAATGCCAGCCGCACCGCACGGGCGGACTTGCGCGCCAGCAACACGGTTAGAGGTTCGAGCTTGCAAAAGCTCTTGACGCCGAATGCGCCACCGATGTGAAGCGCGTGGACCCGCACTTGGTGCTCGGGCAGGCCGAAGATCTCGGCAACGTCCTGGCGCAGCAGGAACGGATCCTGGTTCGAGGACCACAACTCCACGCCATCCCCCATCGGGCGGGCTAGGGTGACGATGGGTTCCAGCTGGTAGTGCGTCATGCGCGAGAATTCGAAGGAATCGGTGAAGACGTGCGCGGCCCGGTCGAATGCTCCGTCCACGTCGCCGATCCGGTGTTGAAATGCGTAGAGGACGTTGGGCGAAGGCTCCTTGTGGGTGGTGGTCCCTGCGCCATGCGGGGGCACGATGCCGAAGCTGGGGGTGTCGAACAGCGTCTGCGCGCCGGGTGCGAGCGCTTCGTCTAGCGTGACGACGGCAGGCAGGGGCTCGTAATCCACCTCGATGCATGCCAATGCTTGCAGAGCGGTTCTTGCATCGCAGGCGGCCACCGCTGCCACGGGATCGCCGATGTGGCGCACGCGGTTGATTGCAAGCAGGGGCTGATCCTTGATCCACAAGCCGTAGAAAGGCTCGGGTAACGCCGCGAGATCGGCGCCGGTGACGACGGCATAGACGCCGGGCATGGCCTCGGCCATCGCGGTCCGGATGGCCCGGATGCGGGCATGCGCGTGCGGGCTGCGCAGGATCTTGCCCTCCAGCATACCCGGCAGCGCCATGTCCATCGTGAAGAAGGGCTGGCCCGTCACCTTCGCGGTCTGTTCGGCACGCCACGGCGACGCGGGGCCTTTGTGGTCCGCACGGCGCAGGCGCGACGCTTTCAGCACTGCATCCTCGATCGCGCGATAGCCGGTGCAGCGGCAGACATTGGCCGACATCCAGTGGCGTACTTCCGCCCGGGTCGGGGCGGCGACCCGGGCGAGCAGCGCCTCGGCCAGCAATATCATGCCCGGCGTGCACATGCCGCACTGGAAGCCGCCCTCCTCCACAAAGGCCAGTTGTACCGCGCTTGGCTCGCCGCCCACAGAGCGCAGGCCTTGCAGCGTGGTGATGGTGGCACCTCTCATCGTCTGAGTCAGCGTGGTGCACGCGGTTATTGGAGCGCCGTCCACGAGCACCGTGCAGGCACCGCAGGCGGCATGGTCACAGATCACCCGGACGCTGCTCCGCGCGCACCCGGTCGCGAGCGCGTCGGCGAGAACGTCCGGAGCGCCGGCGGGCAGGGTCACACGCTCTCCATCGAGGATGAACGACACCGGTTCGCTCACTACGCGGCCCCCAGCAAGCGGAACAGGAGCCGAGGCGCCATCGCGGCGGGGTAGTCAGGCGTTCCCAGCCAAGCCGCGGAGGGCGGCGGCAGATCTTGGAACGTTTTGCTGGCGATCCTGCTCTCCTGGCCCCGCAAGCTGTCGAGGTCGACGCTTGCCAACGGCAGTTCGCGCAGGATCGGGCGCCCATGGCATCCGCCCAGTACGGCGCGCGCTCGGAGAATCGTCCGGTCCTGCGTGTCCAGCCCGAGCGCCACGGACAGTGCCGGTCGCAACGAGCGGTCGTAGATCAGACGACGTTCGCGCCCCTTTTTCTGTAAAGGGATGTGCACCGCTGTCACAAGCCACGGTACTGCGCCCGCCCCGTTTTCGCGTTCAAGGTCCGAGACCTTGATGACATGCTCGGCACCACCCGGCGACAACACGGCAAGTTTGGCGTAAGCCGCCATGAGGAGGACCGCGGCCTCATAGCCTGCGACGCCCGCCATCACATTGCCTACCACCGTCCCCTGATTGCGGATACGGATGTTGGCAAGGCCCGACCAAGCTGCCACGAGATCGGGGAACGCCGCAGCGGCAACCGCGCTCCGTACGAGTTGGTCGTGGGAGCATCCCGCCGGCAGCACCAGGTTGTCGCCGTCTTTCACCGGCAAGTGGGCGCCCGCGATGCCGCCCAGCCACACGATCACGCTGGGTCCGGCGCCGGTCTTCATACCGGTCACGACATCGAGACCTCCGGCCATAGGGACCGCCTGGGGAAAGTCGTCCAGCATGCGCCTCGCCTCCACAAAGCTGCGAGGGGTCAGGAGGCGGAATGGAGCGATAAGATGGCGGGAGCGATGAACGGCAAGCTTACTGACGACCGGCGTATCGATTGGGGCGGATTGTAGCATCGGCGTGGTCTTCCAGCAGAAGGCAAAAGCGGCCGGGCCGCCAGTCTGCCACTTGTACTAACTTGTAACATCGAGCGGTATCGCCGTGATTCCGACGCGGTGCAAGAGCTTGCGAAGTGCCAGAAGAGCACGGTCACGGTCTTTGTAGGGGTCGTCGACCGGTGGCTGATGCTTGGTGGCGTGGGCTCCGTGCCAGTAGCGCCGCAGTCCCTCGCCGGCGGGGGCAGGTGTACATCTCCACGGTGTCGGCATGGTCGGCGAGGACGGCGTTGAAGCGCCGGTTGAGGTGCGCATACAGTTCATAGTTGCTTGATCGGAGCTGGAGCCCATGCCGCTTGATCCGGTCGCGAATCTGGAAGACTGAACCGCCCCGGGTTTGTCGGAGGCTCCAACTCCTGAGGAGGTGGAGCCTGTATGAGCAAGACGACGAACAAGTTTGCGCCTGAGGCGCGCGCGGTGCGGATGGTTTTCGATCATGAGCGCGATAATCCGTCGCGCTGGGCAGCGGTGGTGTCGATCGCGGAGAAAATCGGCTGCGTGCCGCAGACGCTGCACGAGTGGCTGAAGAAGGCCGAGGTCGACAGCGGCAAGCGTGCCGGCGTGCCCGTCGAGGTGGCGGACAAGCGGAAGGCGCTGGAACGCCAGGTTCGCGAACTGCGGCGGGCCAACGAGATATTGCGCAAGCCTGTCCCGAGCCTGTCGAGGGGGCATCCGCATATTCGCTCAGGCGGAGTTCGACCGCCGTTCAAGCGATGATCTCGTTCATCGACGATCATCGCGAAGCCTATCGGGTCGAGCCGATCCGCAGGGTGCTGTCGACCGCCCCATCCCCTATCACAAGCATGTCGCGCAGCGGCAGGATGCGACGCGCCTGTCGGCTCGGGCGCGGGAGGATCTGGCCCTGAAGCCGGGGATCGCCCGTGTGTTCGCCGAGAACTTCGGGTGTACGGCGTGCGCGAGGTCTCTGCCGGCAGGTCGTCGAGCGCGCCTTCGCCTGGCTCGGCCGAAACCGACGTCTCGCCAAAGACTACCAAGCCTCCATCGCCAGCCAGGAAGCGTGGCTCAACCTCGCCTCCGTCAAACTCCTCTCACGCCAACTCGCCAGATCG
>NZ_CAHJXD010000150.1 GCF_903644055.1 Sphingomonas bacterium
ACCCGACCTCCCACAGAGTATCCTGATTGGGAGGTCGGGTGGGGGTGCGGGCCGGTGCCGCCACGCGCCATAGGCGCGTTCAAAAGGACTCCGACGGCGCATGCCGTCGGCGGGCTTGACTAAAATGGCAATTCGCAATCTGTTCGTTGCATGAACAAAGCTCTCCCCGCCCCCGCCGCTCTCCTCGCCGCCTTCCTCGCAACCTCCGCGCTCGCGCAGGTTCCCGAGAACGACATTCCCGCCAAATATGAGGCGCCCACCGGCGGCTACGATTATATCAAGCGCAAGGTCGAAATTCCGATGCGCGACGGGGTCAAGCTCCACACCGTCATCGTCGTGCCCAAGGGCGCGCGCAACGCGCCGATCCTGCTCACGCGTACTCCCTACAATGCCGACAAGCGCACCGAACGCGCGGCGAGCGGATCGATGCTGGCGACGCTGGCGCAGGGCGACGAGGTGTTCGTCAAGGCGGGCTACATCCGCGTCATCCAGGACATTCGCGGCAAATATGGCTCGGAGGGCGCCTATGAGATGACGCGGCCCGTGCGCGGCCCGCTCAACCCCACCAAGACCGATCACGTCACCGATGCGTGGGATACGATCGACTGGCTGGTCAAGAACGTCCCCGAATCGAACGGCAGGGTCGGCATGGTCGGCTCCTCCTACGAGGGTTTCACCGTGGTGATGGCGCTGCTCGATCCGCATCCCGCGCTCAAGGTCGCGGCGCCCGAAAGCCCGATGGTCAACGGCTGGATGGGCGACGATTTCTTCCATTACGGCGCCTATCGCCAGTCGAACGACGCTTATTTCGTCGGGCAGGAGAGCAGCCGCAAGGGCGGCGAGGGCCTCGTCAATTCCAACGCCGACGAATATGACAACCGCCTCGCCGCCGGATCGGCGGGCGATTTCGCCAAGGCGCACGGTCTTTCGCAACTCGGCATGTGGCGCCGCACCGTCGAGCATCCCGCCTACGACGCTTATTGGCAGGGCCAGGCGCTCGAGGATCTGCTCGTCAAGCATCCCTCCACCGTGCCGACGATGTGGGAGCAGGGGCTGTGGGATCAGGAGGATATGTGGGGCGCAATCCATAGCTGGGAGGCGCTCAAGGCCGCCGGCCACGGATCGAACAATTATCTGGTGATGGGCCCGTGGCGGCACAGCCAGGCCAATTATGACGGATCGAGCCTCGGCATCCTCAAGTTCAACGGCGATACCGCGACCGAGTGGCGCCGCGATTATCTGCTGCCCTTCTTCAACCAATATCTGAAGGAGGGCGCGCCGAAGGCCGATACGCCGCGCGCGCTGATCTACAACACCGGCGAGAACCATTGGGACAAGTTCGCCGATTGGCCGCTCGCCTGCCAGAGCGGCTGCCCCGCGCCCCTGAAGCCGCTCTACCTGACCGCCGGCCTGGCGCTGTCGTTCGACAAGCCCGCTGGCGGCAAGGCGGGCGACAGCTACGTCTCCGATCCCGCCAAGCCGGTGCCCTACGTCCCCCGCCCCGTCGGCGGGCGCGAGCAATGGACGACGTGGCTGACCACCGATCAGCGCAACGTCTCCACCCGCCCCGACGTGCTGACCTATCAGACGCCCGTGCTCACCGCGCCGGTGCGCATCTCGGGCGCCGCGATCGCCGATATCTTCGCGGCCACCACCGGCACCGATGCCGACTGGGTGGTCAAGCTGATCGACGTCTATCCGAACGAGGTGCCGTCGCAGCCCGAGATGGGCGGCTATCAGCTCCCGATCGCGATGGACATCTTCCGCGGCCGCTACGCCAAGAGCTTCGAGCATCCGAGCCCGATCCCGGCGGGCAAGGTCCAGGAATATAAGTTCCGCCTACCCACCGCCAACCACATCTTCCAGCCCGGCCACCGCATCATGGTGCAGGTCCAGTCGAGCTGGTTCCCGCTCTACGATCGCAACCCGCAAAGCTACGTCCCCAACATCTTCTTCGCCAAGCCCGGCGACTACAAAGCCGCGACGATGACCGTCTCCCGCTCCGCCGCCGCCCCCAGCGCGGTGTGGCTGCCGGTGGTGGCGGATACCGGCGCAAGCGTGGCGGCGGCCACCCCCTGACCAAAACGCGCGCCCGATCCTGTTCCTCCCCTGACGTAAAACCCTCGTCACCCCGGCCTTGAGCCGGGGTGACGTTCAGCTTGAACAGGACATCCTCTAAAGAGCGACCGTCACCCCGGACCCGTTCCGGGGTCCACCGTACTAGACAACCTCCGGCAGGACGCGATACCAGCGCCGCTAAGCAGCCTGCGCGTCGAACTGTAGCTTGGCGAGCCGCGCGTAGAGCCCGCCCTGCGCGACAAGCACATCGTGGCGGCCCTGCTCGACGATCCGGCCCTGATCCATCACGATGATGCGGTCGGCCATCCTGACCGTCGCCAGCCGGTGCGCGATCACCAGCGTCGTCCGCCCGCGCATCAGCCGTTCCAGCGCGCGCTGCACCAGCCGCTCGCTCTCGGCGTCGAGTGCCGAGGTCGCCTCGTCGAGCAACAGCAGCGGCGCATCACGCAGCAGCGCGCGCGCGATCGCGATCCGCTGGCGCTGCCCGCCCGAAAGCCGCGCGCCATTCTCGCCGAGGAAAGTGTCGAGCCCCTGCGGCAGCGCCTCGAGGAATTGCGCCGCATTGGCCGCGCGCGCCGCTTCCCACACCGCGGCATCGTCGGCGTCCCACCGCCCGTAGCGCAGATTGTCGCGCGCCGAAGCGGCGAAGATCACCGTCTCCTGCGGCACCACCGCGATCCGCGCGCGGACATGGGCGGGATCGGCCTGCGTCAGCGCGACGCCGTCGATCCGCACCGTGCCCGATGCCGGATCGTAGAAGCGCTGCGCGAGCTGGAAGAGCGTCGACTTGCCCGCCCCCGAAGGCCCGACGATCGCCACCGTCTCGCCAGGCTCGACGCTCAGGTTGAAGTCGCCGAGCGCTGCGGTATCGGGCCGCGTCGGATAGCGGAACTCGACATGATCGAACGACAGGCCGCCGCGCGGTGGCAAAGGCAGCGCCTGCGGCTTCGCCGGCGGCGCGATCTCGGGCTGCTCGGCGAGCAGCTCGCCGAGCCGGCTCGCCGCACCC
>NZ_CAHJXD010000151.1 GCF_903644055.1 Sphingomonas bacterium
CCGCATCCGCCGCCGCGCGCACGAAGGCGGCGCGCTCGGCGGGCGGCGCGGCGAGGCGGCGGGCGAGCTCGTCGGGCTCGAGTGCGTTGAGCACGTCCAGCGTCAGCGGCTCGCGCATCGCCGTCAGTAAGCGAAGCTCAGCGTGCCGAACGCCGAGCGGCCGGGCGCGATCGTCGCATAATGCGAGGAATAGGCCTGGCTGAAATAGCGCTTGTTGGTCAGATTGTTGACGTTGACGCTGAGGTTGAGCTTGCTGGTGATCTTGACCCCGGCGCGCGCGTCCAGCCGCCAATAGCCCGGCACCGATCGCGCGATGACCGTGGTCGCGGGCGTGATCGTGACGACGCCGGCGGCGTTCTGTGTCGCGGTGCGGTTGTCCGAATAGCCGCCGAACACCCGGCTGGAATAAAAGGCCCCGCCGCCGAGGCTGAAGCGCTTGGCGAAGCTGTAGTTGGTCCAGATCGTGAAGTTGTGCTTGGCGGTCTGCGGGAATTGCCGGCCGGTGTTGACCGAATCGACATAGACCGTCTGCGCCGCGCGGGCGCCGACCGCCGCCGCCGTCAGCGCGCTCTGGCCGCCGTCGCGGATCTTGGCGTCGAGGTAGGAATAGCCGCCGAAGACCGTCCAATCCTTGGTGATGTTGCCGTTGAAGCCGATCTCGCCGCCCTGGCTGCGGCGCTTGCCGATGAAGGCGACGGTGTTGGCGTCGATCGTCACGCGCGCGTTGGTCGTTTCGGTGCGGAAGATATCGCCGGTCAGCGCCAGCCGGCCGTCGAACAGATCGATCTTCGCGCCCACCTCATAGGTCTTGCTCCGCTCGACCTTGAGCTGATCGAGCAAGGCCAGCGCCTGCGCGGTGTTGGTCGTGCCGAGCGCATTGGGTTCGGAGCCCTCGCCGAGCAGGCTGTTCGGCGGCGTCGCCGATGTCGCGAAGGTCGCATAGAGGCTGCTGTTCTTGGTCGGCTTGAACACCGCGCCCGCCTGATAGGTCCACACATTGTTGGTGCGCGACAGGCTGAAGCGGCCGGCCGTCGCCGAGGCGAGGCCGGGCTGCACCTTGGACCGGAAATTATCGTAGCGCGCGCCGAGATTCACGATCAGCCGCTCGTCGAGCATGCTGATCGAATCGAACAGATAGGCGGCCTTGGTGAAGCCCTCGTTGATCGTGTCGGCATAAGGCGCGCTCTTCACGATCGGCGTCGCCACGGTCGATGTGTCGCTGGTATAATTCACGAACGGATCGTTCGGGTTGGGGTTGAACAGGCTCGTGCAATAATAACGCGCGATCGTGTTGCTGTTGCAGCGCGGGCTGATCGTCGAACCCGTGGCGATGACATAGGTGCCGCGCCGGGCGCGCTCCTCGCTCCACTCGAGGCCGGTGGCGATGCTGTGGCGCAGCGGGCCGGTGCGCAGCTTGGCGGTGAGATCGAGCTGGTCCGAGAAGCTGTTAGTGATGCCCTGGCGCGTATTGGCGCGGCGCCAGACATAGCCGCCGTTGGTGAAGTTGGTGACGCCACCGACGGTGGCGTTGGTCGTGGTCGTGCCGACGACATTGCCGGTCGAATCGTCGGGCAGCAGAAAGCTGTAGCCCTGCCACGTATGATCGAAGCGCGCGGTATTGCGCAGCGTGATCCGCCTGCCGAAGTCGTGCTCGACGCGCAGCGTCGCCTGGTCCTGGTTGGAGCGGCGGAAGTCGCGGTCCTTGAGACCGTAGAAGGTATTGCGCGAAACGGTGCCGGTCTGCCCGCCGAGCGTGGTGACGTGGTGCACCGGCTCGTCGAGCACATAGCCCGCCGGCGCGTTGCACACCGTCGCCGAGCAGACATAGGTGTAGGGCAGGCCGCTGTCGGGCAGCTCGTTGGTGTGGAGATGGTAATAAGCGGCGGTGAGCCGGGTCGGCGTGCCGAGGCCGATCGTCGCGGACGGCGCCACGCCCCAGCGCTTCTGGAAGATGGCGTCGCGGCCGGCGACGTCCTGGTCGTGCCACATCGCGGCGATGCGGATGGCGGCGATCGGCGACAGCGCGACGTTCGCGTCGGCGGTGGCTCGCTTATAGTCGGCGGTGCCGTAGCTGCCGTCGGCGCGGTAGAAGCTGTCCGCCTGCGGCAGCTTGGAGACGATGTTGATCGTGCCGCCCGCCGATCCGCGCCCGCCGAGCGTCGAATCCGATCCGCGTACGACCTGCACCTGCTCGATGGCGAAAACCTCGCGGGTCTGCGCGCCGATCGAGCGGACGCCGTCGACATAGGTCGATCCCTGGCTGTCGAAGCCGCGGATGAAGGGGCGGTCGCCGATCGGATTGCCGCCCTCGGCCGCGCCGAAGGTGATGCCGGGAACGGTGCGGAGCGCGTCGACCAGCGTCGCCGATCCGGTGTCCTTGATGACCTGCTCGCCGATGACGACGATCGAGCGCGGCGTGTCGAGCAACGGCGCGGTGAGCTTGGGATTGACCGCCTCGGGCTTGTAGCTCGCGCTGTCGATCGCCGTGTCGGTGACGGTGACGCCCTGCAATTCCACGCCATTTTCGCGGGGCGGGGCGGCGGGCTGTGGCGGGGTCTGCGCCGTCGCGGGCGCCGAGGCGATGAAGCCGATGCAGGACAGCGCGAGCAGGCTGGAGCTGCCCGGCGCTGCGGTGATGCGATGTTCCACGATGACCCCTTCGTTTCCTTCTATAATGACGCTATTGATAGTCATTCTCATTATAGTCAAGCCCCGGCGCGCGGGCCGGTGGAGGCGCGGGCCAACTTCACTATCGTCATACGCGCGATGATCGTGAAGATCGGGCCTCAGCCCCTAATCGCCTTGTCGAACAGCCAGACCCGGATCGCGCTGGCGAGGTTGGCAGGCTGGTCGTCGGTGATTCGCGCGGCATCGATCCGCGCGACCAGCGCGCTCAGCGGCAGGCTCTCCGCCTCCGCCGCGCGTCGCAGTGCGTCCCAGAAGATCGGCTCGAGGCTGATCGATGTGGCATGCCCGGCGATCATCACCGATCGCTTGATCGGCCCGCTGCTCCGCCGCGCCATGCCGCGCCTCAATACATGTGCTGGCCGCCGTTGATCGAAAGCGTCGATCCGGTGACGAACCCCGCGTCGTCGGAACAGAGGAACGCCACGCCGCGCGCGATCTCGTGCGCCTGGCCCAGCCGTCCCACGGGCACGCGCGAGACGATCTTGTCCAGCACGTCCCTGGGCACCGCCGCCACCATGTCGGTATCGATATAGCCGGGCGCGATCGCGTTGACCGTCACCCCGAACTTCGCGCCCTCCTGCGCCAGCGCCTTGGTGAAGCCGTGGATACCGGATTTCGCGGCGGCGTAATTGACCTGGCCATATTGCCCGGCCTGCCCGTTGATCGATCCGATGTTGACGATCCGGCCCCACTTGCGCTCGCGCATCCCCGCGAAGGTCGCCTTGGCCATGTTGAAGCAGCCGCCGAGGTTGGTGTCGATCACCTGCTTCCAATCCTCGTAGCTCATCTTCAGCATCACCGCGTCGCGCGTGATGCCGGCGTTGTTGACGACGATGTCGATCGGCCCCAGCGCCTGCTCGACTTCGGCGACGCCATTCTGCACCGCTTCGGGATCGGCGACGTCCCATCGGAACGCGGTGATGCCGGTGCGATCGGTGAAGGCGCGGGCGCGTTCGTCGTTGCCGGCGTAATTGGCGGCGACGGTGATGCCCTGCTCGCCGAGCGCAATGCTGATCGCCTCGCCGATGCCCCGCGTGCCGCCGGTGACGATTGCTACTCGGGTCATAGGCTCTCCTGATCGCGGGTTCATCCGACGCCGCGTCGGACAAGCCTAAGGGGGCGTCATCCAGCCCGCAAGCTCGCGGCGAAGCAGATTTTCCAGCATCGCCACGCCACCGGGCTCGGCGTTCAGGCAGGGGAGATAGGCGAAGCGTTCTCCCCCTGCCGCCAGGAAAGTCTCCTTCCCGCGAATGGCGAGTTCCTCCAGCGTTTCCAGGCAATCCACCGAAAAGCCCGGCGCCACGATCGCAAGCCGCCGCGTGCCGTTCCGGGCGAGTTCGGCGAGCATGCGGTCGGTCGCGGGCTCCAGCCACTTGGCGCGGCCGAAGCGCGACTGGAAGGTGATCGTCACCTCGCGTCCAAGCGCGGTCCCCAGCAGCCGCGCGGTCTTCTGGCAATGGCAATGATAAGGATCGCCCAGCGCCAGCGTCCGCTGCGGCATGCCGTGAAAGCTGACGAGCAGCCGTTCGGGGTCGAAATCCAGCGCGGCCAGCCCGACCGCGATGCTTTCCGCCAGCGCCGCGATATAGGCCGGCGCATCGTAATAAGGCGGCAGCGTCCGGATCGCGGGTTGCCAGCGCATGCCGGCCAGCGTCGCGAAGGCGGCATCGTTGGCGGTCGCGGTCGTCGCTGCGCAATATTGCGGGTAGAGCGGCGCCAGCAGGATGCGCTCGCAGCCCTGTGCCTTCATCGCCCGCAGCCGATCGCCGATCGCCGGATTGCCGTACCGCATCGCATGATCGACGATCACGCCATCCTCGCGGAACCGTTCGGACAGAGCGATCGCTTGCAGCCGGGTGATCGCGGCGAGCGGCGATCCGTCGTCGCGCCACACCTGCGCATAGGCATGCGCGGATTTGCGCGGGCGGGTGCGCAGGATGATGCCGCGCAGGATCGGCTGCCACAGCAAAGGCGGGATTTCGACGACGCGCCGGTCGGAAAGGAATTCGGCGAGATAGCGGCGCACCGCCTTGGGATCGGCATCGTCGGGCGTGCCGAGGTTGATCAGCAGCACGCCGATCTTCGGCGCGGGGATCGGCGGGTGATCGGGGGGCGTCATGACATCCTCAGCGGCAGGCTGCGCAATCGCTTGCCCGATGCGGACGCGATGGCGTTGGCGATGGCGGGCGCCACGGCGGGCACGCCCAGTTCGGCGACGCCGCCCGGCGCCTCTCCGCTCGGCACCAGCTCGACGCCGATCTCGGGGCTGTCGGCGAGCAGAGGCAGCGCCAGCTCGCGCAACGTCCGCTGATCGACGATACCGCGCGTATAGCCCACCGCGTCGCCGAGCGCCGCCGCCAGCCCCCAGATCAACCCGCCCTCGATCTGCTGACGGACGATATCCGGGTTGATGATCCGTCCGCAATCCACCGCCGCGACCAGCTTGGTCACCTTGGGGGCGCCCGCCTCGATCGAAACTTCGGCCAGCACCGCGATATGGCTTCCGAACGCCGAATGCACCGCGATGCCTTGCCCCGCGCCGCTCTCCCCGCTCCACCCGCCGATCCCGGTGGCGCGCGTCAGGCATCGCGCGAGGCGCGGCGCCGACCCGAGCTGGCTCATGCGGAAGGAAAGCGGATCGCTTCCTGCCTTGGCGGCAAGCTCGTCGACGAAGCTCTCGGTGAAGAAGCAGGTGTAGCTGTGCGCCACCGACCGCCACATGCCGGTCTCGATGCCGATGTCGGCCGGCGCATGCGCGATCGCGACGGCCGGTATGGCATAAGGCGGCAGCGCGCCTTCGATCGCAGCACTCTCCGCGCCGCCGCCACCGTGCCCCGTCAGCCGCCGCGCGAGCGCGCCCATCGTCGCGGGCGCGGCGATCGTCGCCGACCAGCCGGCGATCCGTTGGCCTTCCAGCCGCGCCGAAAGCCGCGCCTTGGCGGGAGGGCGATGGCGCGCCCGCTGCATCTCCTCGGCGCGGCTCCACATCAGGCTCACCGGCCGCTTGGCGCGGATCGAGAGCATCGCCGCTTCGATCGCCGCGTCATTCTCGATCTTGCGCCCGAATCCGCCGCCGATCTGCATGGGATAGACGGTCACGCGCCCGATCGCATATCCGGTCGCCTTCGCGACCGCATCGCGGGTCAGGCCCGGCGCCTGCGTCGGCACCCATAGCTCCAGCCGGTCTCCGTTCGCGCGCGCCGTGGCGACGAGCGGCTCGATCGCGGCATGCGCCGCCAGCGGCACGGCATAATCGGCGGTAAGCGAGGCTCCCGGTTTCAGCGCCGCATCCGCATCCCCCTGCACGACGAGCCTTTTGCCCCCGCCCGCCAGCGCGCCATCGAGCGCCCTGGTTATCGAGGCGGTATCGGGCAAGGCGCCGGAGGTGGCGAAGCGGGGCGCGATCGCGTCGAGCGCGCGATCCGCCGCCCACCAATTGTTCGCGATCACAGCGATCCACGCCGGATCCTCGATCACCGCGAGCACGCCGGGCACTTTTTCCGCCGCCGCCTTGTTCGCGCCCGCCACCCGCGTCTCGCCCAGCGGGCCATGCCGGATCGAGGCGAACGCCATGCCCGGCAGGCGCACATCGCCGGCAAAGCGCGTGCCGCCGTCGACCTTCGCGGGTAGATCGAGGCGCGGCATCGGCCTTCCCGAAAGGCCGCCTTCGCCGGGTTTGCGCAGCGGGGCGGGGGAGGGCGCGGCGAAGCCCGCCGCCTCGGCCGCGAGATCGCCGAACCGGAAGCGATCGTTGCCGCGCACCACGAAGCCCTGCTCGGTATCGCAGGCCCGCCAATCGGCGCCGATCCTTTTGCCCGCCGCCATGCACAGCAACGCCCGCGCGGTGGCACCGGCTTCGCGAAAGCGCTGTTCGAAGCCGCGAATCGAGGTCGAACCGGCGGTGATCATCATCGCCTCGCGCGTGGCAAATTCGTGCGCGGCCCAGCGTCCGATCCCCTGAAGGATGACGGGCAGCGCCCCCGCGACCGCCTCGTCGGCGAGCAGCGTGTTGGCGTAGAGCGGGCCGATCGGCGCGGGCTCCACCGCGATCTGCCGCCAATCGGCGCCAAGCTCGTCGCCGAGCGCCTGCGGCAGCGCGGTCCACACGCCCTGGCCCATCTCGATCTGCGGCACGATCACGGTAATGCGTCCGTCCTCGCCGATCTTGAGGAAGGCATCGATGATCGTCTCGCCCGGGGCGGCCGTGAGATTGGGCGCGTAACTGCGCGGCCAGAGCGCCCAGGCGACGAGCAGGCCCACGCCCGCGCCGCCACCGATCAACAGCGATCTGCGCGTGGGGCGACGATGGGCATCGGCGGACATCGCGCCGCTGATAGGCCGGCACGTTCGAGCCGTCCACGCATGAAGGTCTTTGCGATTGCCTCGCAATAACATTTCATCTAGGCCAAATACGAAAGGGCTTCATCATGTTCGATGCGCAGACCGCCGAAGCTTTCGTAGACGACATGATCGGTTTCGCGGAACCGCGTCGCCCTGCGCAGCGGCAGGCGGCACCCGAAATCCCGGGCTATGTGCCGTCGCACTATGCGCCGCGCAGCCACCGCGGTCTG
Source organism: Sphingomonas bacterium (assembly GCF_903644055.1). GTDB lineage: Bacteria > Pseudomonadota > Alphaproteobacteria > Sphingomonadales > Sphingomonadaceae > Sphingomonas_I. Next base: position 7,260 of record NZ_CAHJXD010000151.1, read on the forward strand.
ATCCTTATTGTCATCGCCGCGCACCTCGCCGCTATTTTCGCGCTGGTACAGTTCGATGTTGTCCGCATCACGCCCAAGCGCCCGCCGCTGGTGGTAAGGCTCGTACCGCTCGATACGCCGCCGCCGCCCAAGATTGCGCCTCCCCCGCAAAAGGAGGTGGTCAAGCTTCAAACGCCGATCATCGCGCCGCCCGCGATCGTGCCGCCGCCCGTGACGCTGGCGCCGCCCGTTCTGTCCGCGCCGGTGGCGGTAAAGGCCGCTCCGGTCGCGACCACGTCCGCGCCCGCCGCGCCGGTCGTCGCCCAGGCCGCGCCGATCATGCCCCCCGATGCCTCGGCCGCGAATCTCGGCAATGTCGCGCCGCGCTACCCGGTCGAATCGCGGCGTTCGCACGAGGAAGGCACGGTGCGTCTGCGCGTGCTGATCTCGCCGGAGGGCCGGGTGGAAGAAGTCGCGGTCGCCAAGTCGAGCGGTTTCGATCGTCTCGACGATGCCGCGCTGGACGCGGTGCGCAAATGGCGGTTCCGTCCCGGCACGCAGGCCGGCACGCCTGTCGAGGCCGTCGGCTTTCTCTCGATCCCGTTCAAGCTCACCCGTTAAGCGCCGCGCATGATCGTCGCGATCCCGGGCGTCCTCGATGCCGCGACGGTGGCGGTATTCCGCGCCGAGCTCGATGCCGCCGACTGGATCGACGGCAACGCCACCTCGGGCCACCAATCGGCGCTCGCCAAGCGCAATCGTCAGCTTCCCGAAGGTTCGCCGGTGGCGCAGCGGCTCGGCGGGCTCATTCTCGACGCGCTTGGCCGTAACCCGCAATTCATCGCCACCGCGCTGCCACTGCGCGTCTATCCGCCCCTGTTCAATCGCTACCGGAATGGCGACGGCTTCGACGATCATATCGATAGCGCCGTGAGAATCCGGCAGGGAAGCGATTTCCGGATCCGCTCCGATCTTTCGGCCACGCTTTTCCTGAGCGATCCCGGCGACTATGATGGTGGGGAATTGACCGTCGAGGATGTGCTCGGCAGCCAATCGATCCGCCTGCCCGCCGGCGATTTGCTGCTCTATCCCGCATCGAGCCTGCATCGGGTATCGCCGGTGACGCGCGGGGCGCGCCTCGCAAGCTTCTTCTGGGTCCAGTCGATGGTTCGCGATGCCGAAGCCCGGCGGACGCTTTACGATCTCGATCGCTCGATCCAGGCGTTGGCGATCGATACCCGGCCCGATCATCCGGCGATCGTCCGGTTGACCGGCGTCTATCACAATCTGCTGCGCCGCTGGGCGGAGATGTAGCGGGTAGCGAATCCCCGCGCTTTGCGCCAAGGCGCGCCCCTATGACCGACATCCCAGTCCGCCGCGCTCTCCTCTCCGTTTCCGACAAGCAGGGATTGGTCGAACTCGGGCGCGCGCTTGCCGGCCATGGCGTCGAACTGGTTTCGACCGGCGGCACGGCCAAGGCGCTCCGCGACGCCGGGCTCGCGGTGCGCGACGTCTCCGATCTCACCGGCTTTCCCGAGATGATGGACGGGCGGGTGAAGACGCTCCACCCGATGATTCACGGCGGCCTGCTCGCGGTGCGCGATGCGCCCGAGCATGCGCGGGCGATGGCCGATCACGGTATCGGCGCGATCGATCTCGTCGTGGTCAATCTCTACCCGTTCGCGGCGACCGTCGCCAAGGGCGCCGAGCGCGACGAGGTGATCGAGAATATCGATATCGGCGGGCCGTCGATGGTGCGGTCGGCGGCGAAGAACCATCATTATGTCGCGATCGTCACCGATCCGACCGATTATCCCGCGCTGATTGCGGAATTAAACGACACCGGGGGCGCGACCCGGCTGGAAACGCGCCGCGGCCTCGCCGCCAAGGCATTCGCCGCCACCGCGGAATATGACGCGACGATCGCCTCCTGGTTCGCCTTCGCCGATCAGGGCCAGCGCTTTCCACAGCGCCTGTCCGTGCCGCTGCGGCGCGCGGAGGAATTGCGCTACGGGGAAAATCCGCATCAGTCGGCCGCGCTCTATTTGCCCGCCGGTCCCTCCACACCGGGCATCGCGCAGGCGCGGCAGGTCCAGGGCAAGGCGCTCAGCTATAACAATTACAACGATGCCGATGCCGCGCTCGAACTGATCGCCGAGTTTCGCGACGCGCCGCCGACGGTGGTGATCGTCAAGCATGCCAACCCGTGCGGCGTCGCCTCCGCCGATACGGTGATCGAGGCATATCGCGCGGCGCTCGCGTGCGACAGCGTATCGGCGTTCGGCGGGATCATCGCGGTGAACCGGCCGCTGGACGGGCCGACCGCGGAGGCGATCACGGCGCTTTTCACCGAAGTGGTCGTCGCGCCCGATGCCGATGAGGGCGCAAGGGCCGCCTTTGCGCGCAAGAAGAACCTGCGGCTGCTGCTGTGCGGATCGCTTCCCGACGCTGCCCGAGCCGGGCTCGCGATGAAGTCGATCGCCGGGGGGATGCTCCTGCAATCCCGCGACAATGGCGCGATCGTGCGCGCCGACCTCAAGTGCGTCACGCAGCGCGCGCCGACCGACCGGGAACTGGCCGATTGTCTCTTTGCCTGGACGGTAGCCAAGCACGTCAAGTCTAACGCGATCGTCTATGCCAGGGACGGTGCCACCGCGGGGATCGGCGCGGGCCAGATGAACCGCCTCGAAAGCGCGCGGATCGCCGCCTGGAAAGCGCGTGATGCCGCCGCCAAGGCCGGCTGGGCCGCGCCGAAGACGATCGGTTCGGCGGTAGCCTCCGACGCCTTCTTCCCGTTCGCCGACGGCCTGCTCGCGGCGGTGGAAGCGGGTGCTACGGCGGTGATCCAGCCCGGCGGGTCGATCCGCGACGAGGAGGTGATCGCCGCCGCCGACGAGGCGGGGCTGGCGATGCTGTTCACCGGAATGCGCCATTTCAGGCATTGAAGATGGGCTGTCGGCGCCCCGACTCAGCTAAGCGCGTCGCGCACCGCTGCATGCGAAAGCGCGGCGAGCGCCTTGCGATCGAGCGTGCGCGAGTCGAGCGGCGGCAGGAAGCGCAGCGTCACCGGAACGGTGCCGCGCCGATTGAGCAGCCGCTTCGCCTCGGGCCCGAAACTCTGTCCGCTCGGCCAGGCGAGGCGCGCGCGATCGGGGCCATAGTCGATCGCCACGGGCTGCACCGCCGCGCCCGCCTCGATTGCCGATATGAAGAGCGCGGGGCGGAATGCGCCCAGCGTCCGCCCGTCGCCCGTGCCGCCCTCGGCAAACAGCACCAGGGGCAAGGAATCGCCGAGCGCCTCTGTGACCGCATCGGCCTGCGCGCGCGCGCCGCTGCGCCGGTCGCGTGCCACGAACACCGTCCTCCCGATCCGAGCCAGCCGGCCGATCACCGGCCAGCGCCCGATCTCCGCCTTGGCGACGAACCGGCACGGCATCGCGCCGCCCAACGCCAATATATCGAGCCACGAAACATGGTTGGCGACGATCAGCACGCCGCCCTCAGCGCGCCACCCGTCGGTGCGGGTGCGCAGCCCGAGCAGCCAACCGGCCATGCGCAGAAAGCGGCTGTTCCACCTTTGCTCGCCGCCGGTCAGCCGGGCGATCGCCCAGAGCGGCAGACAGACCGCCAGGAGCAGGGCGGCGGCGATCAGCCGGCCATAGCCACGCAGGGTCAAGGCCGTCAGTGCTCGCGGTCTCGCGGCACGCCGTAAAGCTCCATGCGATGGTCGACGAGGCGGAAGCCCAGGCGTTCGGCGATCTTCTTCTGCAACGCCTCGATCTCCGGATCGACGAACTCGATCACATGGCCCGTCTCGATATTGATCAGGTGATCGTGATGGCCCTCGGCCGCTGCCTCGTAGCGCGCGCGCCCGTCGCCGAAGTCGTGGCGCTCCAGGATGCCCGCATCCTCGAACAGCCGCACCGTGCGGTAAACCGTCGCGATCGATATGCCGCTGTCGATCGCTGACGCGCGTTCGTGCAGCGCCTCGACATCGGGATGATCCTCGGCTTCGGAAAGCACGCGCGCGATCACGCGGCGCTGCTCGGTGATCCGCAGGCCTTTTTCGGCGCACAGGGCTTCGATATCGATCTTGCGGTTCATCGTTCAGCTCGCCCTTGGGTGTTGCCGGTGTAGGGGCTCCGCTCGTTCGAAGGAAGCGCCAGATGCGCCGGCCGGCCTCCGGATACGGTATCGGGCAATGCGCAGCGCATCGTCAGCGCATCATGGAGGCGGCCGGCCTGTCCGCGATAATAAGCCTTGCGCCGGCCGACGATCGCGAAACCGGCCTTCTCGTAAAGTGCTACCGCCGGATTGCCGTCGCGCATCTCCAGCATCAGCTTGAGCGCGCCGCGCTGCGCGGCATCGCGCGCGCATCGTTCCACCAGCGCGCGCCCGATGCCACGGCCCCTCGCCGGAGGATCGACCGCGAGAAGAAGCAGCTCCGCCTCGTCGAACGTACGGCGGGCGAGCGTGAAGCCGCAGATGCCGGCATCCTCGCGTCTGGCGAGCGTCAGCCACACATCGGGCAGCGAGAGGATGCCGAGGCATTGCCCCCGCGTCCACGCCTCGCCAAAGCCGGGATCGAACGCCGCGTCCATCACCGGCATCACGCCATCGATATCGGCGGCACTACCCGCCACGATCGCGGCCCCGCCGCTCATCCGGGCAGCCGCGCATCCGGTGCACGGCCGTAGAGCGGGCGTGGCGGCAGATCCTGATCCTCGGGGGCAAGCAGCAGCGCGGCCGACGCATCCGGCAGCAGCGCGCGCGCCTCGCCCCAGCCGCGCGCGGCGACCAGCAAGGCGGCGCCCTCGCCGAAGATGTCGGCCTCGGTCACCACGCGGGCCGCATCGGCGGGCACGAGCGATTGCAGCGGCCCGATGGCCGTCGCGGGATCCAAAAAGCGCTGCACGAAAAGCTCGCCATGACCTCCCGGAATTGCCACGGCGCGCGGCGCTTTGCCAGCCGCCATCCGGGCCAGCAGTACCAGCGAACTATAGCCGCGCACCGGCACGCCCCACGCCATCCCCAGCGCGCGGGCCGCAGCCAGCCCGACGCGCACGCCGGTGAAGCTGCCCGGCCCAATGTCGACCAAGATGGATTGCGGCGGGCCGAGCCTCGCGATGACCTCGCCGATCATCGGAACCAGCCGTTCGGCGTGACCCCGCCCGACCAGCTCATGCCTGGCGACGAGCAGGCACCCCCCGGCGATCAGCGCGACCGAGCAGGCCGCCGTCGCCGTATCGATGACGAGCGTGGCAGGACGCGCCGCCTCGCTCAACGAATGCTGGTCGCCTCGTCGAATTCCAGGCGCGGCAGCCGATCGAAGATCGTCGCGGGATCGCCGTGCCCCATCGTGGTGATGAAGTTGGTCTTGATCGGCGTGCCGGCGAAGAAAGCCGCGTCGATCGCCGCGCGATCGATGCCCGACATCGGCCCGGTATCCAGCCCCACCATGCGTGCGGCGAGGATGAAGTAGGCGCCTTGCAGGGTCGAATTGCGGAAGGCGGATTCCTCGATCAAGGCTTCGTTGCCCACGAACCAGGATCGCGCATCGGTGTGTGGGAAGAGCTTGGGTAGCTTCTCGTAAAACTCCATGTCCATGCCGATGATCGCGGTCACGGGCGCCTTAAGCACCTTCGATGCATTCTGTTCGGAAACGCAGCCGGCGAGCTTGGCCTTCGCCTCGTCGCTCACGCACCAGATGATGCGCGCCGGTTCCTGATTGGCCGATGTCGGCCCCCATTTCATCAGGTCGTAAAGCTGGCGGAGTTCCGCCTCGCTGACCGGCTCATCGGTGAAGCCGTTATAGGTTCGCGCCTTGCGGAACAGGCGATCCAGCGTTTCGTCATCCATCACTGTCAGTCTTCCCCTTCGGCAAGTCGGCGCCCGATCAGGCGGCGCGGACCTCGGTCACTTCGGGCACATAATGCTTCAGCAATTGCTCGATACCCTGCTTCAACGTCGCGGTGGAAGAGGGGCAGCCGGAGCAGGCTCCGTGCATGCCGAGATATACGGTGCCCTTGTCGAAGCCGCGATAGACGATGTCGCCGCCGTCGCGCGCCACGGCAGGGCGGACGCGCGTCTCGATGAGATCGCGGATCTGCGCGACGATGTCGGCATCCTCCGGATCGTCGGCGAAAGTCTCGTCCTCGATCGTGATCGCGCCGGCGCTGCCGGGCGTGAACAGGGGCGCATGCGCGCTGAAATGATCGTGGAGGACAGCCAGCACGTCCGGCTTGGCCTGCCGCCAGTCCCCGCTCTCGGCCAGCGTCACCGAGACGAAATCGCGCCCGAAGAAGACGCCGCCGACATCGCCCAGCGAGAATAACGCCGCCGCCAGCGGCGAGGCTTCGGCCTCTTCGGGAGTGGCGAAATCGCGTGTGCCTGCGTCCATCACGCCGGTTCCGGGCAGGAACTTCATCGTGGCGGGGTTGGGCGTGGCTTCGGTCTCGATCAGCATGCGCGGCATGTGGGCCGATCGCGTGCGCCAATCAAGGTGCCCGGGGTTCGAACGCCGCATTGCGGCGTCGTTTCGCGCATGACTTGATTATTCGGCGCCGATCGACGATATGTACGGCAGGCGCGATGCTTTGGCATTCGACCGGACAGCGTGAACTCTGGCGGCTTGAAGCTGCGGGCGTGTCCGGAATTGGCGTCTTTAGCCCCAGGCTTCCCTTTTCACGCGGGTCGTCTTTACGAACCCGCTTGCCCCGGCACGCGCCTTGCGTTGCCGTGCGAGCATCCGAAAGCATATCATGACCAAATTCAACGAACTCGGCCTCGCCGAGCCCATCCTGCAAGCGCTCGCCGCCAAGGGATATACCGTGCCGACGCCGATTCAGGCGCAGGCGATCCCCATCGTGCTGCAAGGCCGCGACCTGTGCGGTATCGCGCAGACGGGCACCGGCAAGACCGCCGCCTTCGCGCTGCCCTCGCTCCACCGCCTCGCCGCCGATCCCAAGCCGCGCAAGCCCAAGGGCTGCCGGATGCTGGTACTGGCGCCGACGCGCGAGCTTGCCAGCCAGATCGCCGAAAGCTTCACCGCCTACGGCAAGAGCCTGCGCCTCTCGGTGCTGACGATCTTCGGCGGCGTGCCGATTCCCCGGCAGATCCGCGCGATGCAGGCGGGCGTCGACATCGTCGTCGCCACGCCCGGCCGGCTGCTCGACCTGATCGACCAGCATGCGTTGACGCTGCGCGACGTCGAGATCCTCGTCCTCGACGAGGCCGATCAGATGCTCGACCTCGGCTTCATCCACGCGTTGAAGCGCATCCAGCGGCTCGTGCCGGCCAAACGCCAGACTTTGTTCTTCTCGGCGACGATGCCCAAGACGATCGCCGATCTCGGCGAGGCGTTCCTTACCGATGCCGCCAAGGTTTCGGTCGCGCCGCCCTCGACGACCGCCGAGCGTGTCGATCAGCGCGCGGTGTTCGTCAATCAGGGCGAAAAGCAGGCTCTGCTGACGATGCTGCTCCGTTCCGAGCCGGTCGAGCGCGCTTTGGTGTTCACGCGCACCAAGCATGGCGCCGATCGCGTCGTGAAGAATCTCGTCGCCGCCGGCATCGGCGCCAACGCGATCCACGGCAATAAGAGCCAGCCGCAGCGCGAACGCGCGCTTGCCGAGTTCCGCTCGGGCCAGTCACCGATCCTGGTCGCGACCGATATCGCCGCGCGCGGCATCGACGTCGGCGGCGTTAGCCACGTCTTCAATTTCGAGCTGCCCAACGTGCCCGAGCAATATGTCCACCGCATCGGCCGCACCGCGCGCGCCGGACGCGAGGGGATCGCGGTTTCGTTCGTCGCCGATGACGAGCGCGCCTATCTCAAGCAGATCGAGAAATTGACGCGCGTCCGTCCGTCGATCCAGCCGCTGCCCGAGAATTTCCTCGCCGAGATGGCGAAGATGCCCAAGCCGGCGCCCGATGCGCGCGGCGATCGTCCCCAGGGTCAGCGGCGTCCCGATCAGCGCCGCCACGATGGCGAGCGGCCCGCCGGCGGCGCGCCCAAGCGCTTCTTCGGCGCGCGCAAAGGCGGCGTCGGCGCGCACAAGAGCGCGGTTCGACGGACCGGCGCACGGTAAAGGCGATGAGGGCGTCCCCGCGACGCCCTCGAGCCCTGCCCCAGGTGCAAATATTGGGCTGGCGACGAACCAGATCGGAAGAGCGTCGTGTAG
>NZ_CAHJXD010000152.1 GCF_903644055.1 Sphingomonas bacterium
CCAGCCCTCGGGCGATGCGCCCTTCACGCTCGCATCGGCGATCACATAGGCGCGCGCATCCTCGCCCAGCGCCACAACGACGATCCCGCACGCGTCGCTCGTCGCATCGGCCCCCGCCGGCGGATCGACGCCGATCACCACGCGCACCGCGGCGGGCGCCGCCGCCACGCGGCAGCGTTCGATCAGCGCCCGGCTCCACAGCGCGCCCTCGATCTCCTCGATCAGTTCGCCGTCGAGTTCCTGCCGCCCGATCGTCGTGCCGCCGTAGCTCGCCTCCATCGTCTCGATGAACGCCGTCGCCAGGTGCGCGCGATTGTCGATCATCCGCCCGCGCGTCATCCGCACCGGCCCGTCCTCGGTCGCCAGCGCCGCGAGCTTGCGGACCAGCGGCACCGCGCGCGGCGTCGACGTCGCGACCGTTCGCGGATCGCTGCCGAGCCTGAGGCCCATCGCCAGATTGTCCCACACCTCCTGGCCCCGCGCCCATTTGCCGATCTCGTCGCACCAGGCGAAATGATGCTGCGGCCCGCGCAAGGATTCCGGCTCGCCCGCCGAATAGAGCGTCGCCTGCGCGCCGTCGCGCCATATCAGCTTGCGGTTCGAAGGCTCGAACCTGGGCCGATTGTCGTCCGGCGCGATCGCCAGCAGCCCCGTCTCGCCCTCCACCATCACCGCGCGCGCCTCGGCCAGCGTCGCCGCGACCAGCGCGATCCGCACCCGCCCGTCATTCTCGGCGCGCTCGCGCACCCATTCGGCGCCCGCGCGCGTCTTGCCATATCCGCGCCCCGCCATGATCAGCCACGTCCGCCAGTCGCCCTCGGGCGGCGCCTGCGCCACGCGCATCGTCATCGCCCAGCTTTCCAGCATGCTGAGTAACGTCTGCATGGGCGCTAGATCGATCCGCGTGTCGCGCGCGCCTTTCCGAAACTGCGCCCAATCCTCGACCCGAGAATGCCCCGCCGGCAGCACCACGCCGCGATCGACATCGGCCACTTCGGTCACGCTGGTCTCCTTGATTACGTCGATATGTTGGGGCCGTCGCCGCTGGTCATCAACATTAAAGACGCGAGCGCCGGCTAATCGGCCACCCTGGGAAGCCGGCAACGCCGACCTTGCTTCACGAACATCGCAATCTCGTCATGAAGGCGGTTCAGGTCCGCGACGGTTTCGATGTTTCGAACCCCAGCGATCCGATCGCGAATGCTTTCTGCCTTTTCCAGCATCTCGGGCTGTCCAGCGAGAAGAAAAGCGCGGTGAGCGCGCTCGAAAGCGACGGCACAGTCCATCGATGGCGCATCGAGCGCGAGATCGAGCAATTGCTCCTCAAATTCAGCCAGTGCTTCGATTTCGTCGAGAGCCTGGCCAACCTTGCGTTCGAAGTTCACCGGATCGGCGAAGTCATAATCTATCCAGTCCGTCCGCTTCAGGTCGGATGGCGCCGGCGCGTCCTTTGACTTCACGATCATCAGCGGCTTGCCGCACATGGCGGCAAAGCCCAGCTCAAGCATGATGTTCGCTAGCGCCGTCGGTCGCGTCTGGTGCGAAAAGACGGCAATGGTGAGTCCGGTCCCTCGAATGAGGCCCAGGATGCGTTCCAAATAGTCTTTGCTGCCCGTCGAGGCGTCGGCATCCTTCAACCCGTAGCCACGGGCCTCCAGCAAACCGGATACGGCTTCCGCCATATCGGTGTCGATCTGCGGCGCCTCGCCGATTTGTCGCATCAAAAAACCGTGGCGGGGAAACAAGCTGCGCGGCGGAAGCGCGATTACCTCGTCCGACAATGGCGAAAAAACCAACGGCACCTATTTTTTCTTGCTAGCGCTGACCAGACGGATGCCCTTGTAAGGGCCTTCGGTTTTCTTGTGATCGACGATACGGCCAGTGTTCGTATCGATCTTTACGTAGCGCTCCGTCACGGGATTGAGCGCCTGTACCCGCGCCTTCACCGCGCCCTTACGCGAACCATCGCCGGTGTTCTTCGCCAACGGTATCCGTCCTTCCGCGACCGCCGAGACTCGACGATACGTGAGAGTGCATAGCGCATCGCCCAGCGCATCGGCTAGACCGTTGGACGGCACTTCCGCCTTTCCCGGACGGTCCGAAACGAAGACCGCATCGAATTGCATGACGCCTACCCCGCCCCGCCCATCCGCGAGTTCATCTCGCCGAGCTTCGCCTTCAGCCGCGCGCGCAATTCCTCGATCGGCACCTCGGCGGTGAATTCGCGCGTGCCGCTCACGGTGTCGCGGTGGTGTCGCAGCAGCGACAACCCGGTGCGGTCGTTATATTCCATCATCGTGCCGACCAGCTTGCCGCCGTAATAGACCGGCTTCTCGACGCCGTTGAGCGCGCGCGCCAGCATCATCGTCTCGAGCCGCGCATAGCCCTCGCGCAGCGCCGCGAGCCATTTGGCGCGGAAGTCGGCCGATTGCCTGCGCTTGCGGTAGATATTGGTCTCCGAAAGCCCCGAGGCGCGGATCGCCTCGCAGACCTTGCTGGTCTCGGCGAGCGTGCACAGGAACAATTCCTCGCGCCGCGCCGACCAGCGCACCTGAACGCGCTTCGCCTTGGCGCGTGTCCGGCCCGCCCGCTTGCCGCCCCGCATTCCTCCCCTGGCAAGAGAGGTGGCACGCCGCAGGCGTGACGGAGGGGTATCGCCGGTTGCGGCGGAGTGCGCCGTCGTCGGCGCGATGCCGCTCCCCCGCCCCGCGGACGGCCCCCCTCCCGAGAAGGAGGATTTCGCAGCCTCGATCGGGACGACCGCGCGCGCCCCATCGGGCAGCCACCGCCCATTGGCTCCTCGCGCCCGCCGCTTGGCCGATACCGCGCGCGCATCCCCATCGGCGCCGATCGCAGCCCCGATCCCGTCGACGCGCACGTCCGCCTCCGCCGCACACGCCTCGGTGCGCACCGCTTCCTGCTCGTCCATCGATCCTCCAGACACGACGAAGCCGGAGCGGCGCCATGAGCCCTAAAGCCCCCGCGCATCTCCGGCCTCGCCGTCTTTTTCACTGTGCCTGTTTCGCCAAGCCGAAGCGGGCCGGCTCCGCCGAACCCGATCGAACGGGGCCGATCTCCGCCGCCCGCAATTCCTCAGCGTTCCTGAGTTATGCCATAACAGCGGCGCGCTGTCAAGCGTTTGTTTGCGCTATGATCGTTTTTTGTTCGGAAACCGGAACGCGGAACGCGTCCGGCGCTCGGCTCAGAAGGCGACCGAAACCGCGCCGACCACGCCCGCCCCGCCGATGTTCCGCCCGGCAGGCGAGACGATCTCGCGCTTCCTCACATCGGTATCGACATAGGAAACGCTCAAGGTCAGCGCCTTCCAAGTATAGCCCGCGCTCAGGCTCCAGTCGGTATAGTTCTTGAGGCCGTTGGTCAGGTACGAACGCCCCATAGTCTCGCCGATATGGCCCGTCAGCGTCACGCCGCTGTTCGGGATCCCGCTCGAAACCTCGACATAAGTGTAGAGATTGTCCTCGCGCGATTTGGCGCGGCAGCGAGGATCATAGACGCACGACAGCGCTCTGCTGCCGACGCCGTAGTTCATGCCGAGCTTGAAGCCAACCGGCCCCAGCATGTACGAGGCATTGAGGTAGGGTTCGAAGAAATCGGTATTGCTGTTCTTGGCGTTGCCCGCGAAATAATAATAGAGCAGCCCGCCGTCGAACGTCCAGCCGCCGAAGCGCGTCCTATAGCCGCCGTACAGATCGATCTCCTGATCGCTGCCCGCCGCGACATGATCGTCGATCGAGCTGCCCCAGGTGCCGACGTACAGGCCCGATGCGTGGCTTAGGCTCAGCGTGCCCTGGATGGCGGCGTGGGTATCGCTCCGCGACAGGCCGCGGAAGCGATAATCGCTCGTCAGCGTCGCGCCGCCGGCGATGGTGAACGGCGAGGGCGGCGCGGTATCCTGCGCGCGCGCGGCCGTCGAAATCGCCGCGAGCAACGGCAGCGCGAGAATGACTTTCGCGCCGCGACACCGATATTGCCCCGCACCGATCATAGTCGAGCGAAGGCCTGGTCGAGATCGGCGATCAGGTCGGCCGGATCCTCGATACCGATATGGATGCGCACCAGCGCCCCCGTCGGCCATGTCCTGGTCTCGCGGATGGGCGCGGGATCGATCGGCAGCGCGAGGCTCTCGAACCCGCCCCACGAAAAGCCGATCCCGAACAAGCTCAGCGAATCGATCAGCCGCGCGCGCGCCGCCTCGTCCGCACGGGCAAGCTCGAATGCGAACAGCCCCGATGCGCCGAGGAAGTCGCGCTTCCACAGATCGTGCCCGGGGCAGCCCTCGATCGCGGGATGGATCACGCGGGCCACCTCGGGCCGCGCCTCGAGCCAGCGCGCCACCGCCAGCGCGCCGGCCTCATGCTGCTTGAGCCTGACACCCATCGTCCGCAGCCCCCGCGCCGCGAGGAAGGCGTCGTCGGGGCTGACGCAATTGCCCAGCCGCTGCGCCGTCGTCCGCACCCGCTCGAATGGGCCCGGCCGCGCGGTCGCCGATCCCAGCATCACGTCCGAATGGCCGACGACATATTTGGTGCAGGCGAGGATCGAGACGTCGACATGCGCGATCGCGGGGAACAGCAAGGGCGTCGCCCAGGTATTGTCGAGCACCGTCGCGATCCCCCGGCCCCGCGCCATCGCCGCGATCCCCGGCACGTCCTGCACCTCGAAGGTCAGGCTGCCCGGGCTCTCGAGGAAGATCAGCTTGGTCCGCTCGGTGCACAGCGCCGCGATCGCCCCGGCGTCGGCGAGCGGATCGTAAAATTGGGTCGCGATCCCCATCCGCTTGAGGATCGTCGCGCAGAACACCCGCGTCGGCTCGTAGCTGCTGTCGACCATCAGCAATTCGTCGCCGGGCTTGAGCAATGCGAGCAGGGTCTGGGCGATCGCCGCCGTCCCCGAAGGATAGAGGATCGTCCCCGCCGCCCCCGGCTCCAGCTCGGTCAGCGCCTCGGCCAGCGACCATTGCGTCGGCGCGCCCCGCCGCCCGTAATAGAGGCCGGCGTTGGGATTCTTGCTCGCCGCCTTGAGGTGCGCGCAATCGTCGAACAGCATCGTCGATGCCCGCCACACCGGCGGGTTGACGATTCCGCGCGTCCATTCCTTGCGCCGCCCCGCCTCGACGAGCTTGGTCGCGGGCCGATACCCGTCGCTGCCGGGCCCGTCGCTCCCGGCGTCGTCGTTCACAGTCCCACCGCCTTGGCCGTCTCGGGCCGCGCCCCCCATTCGCTCCACGATCCGTCGTACAGCGCCCAATCGTCGCGCCCGAGCAGCGCCAGCCCGAACAGCAGGATCGATGCCGTCACCCCCGATCCGCATGTCGTCACCACCGGCCGGTCGAGATCGATCCCCGCCGCCGTATATTCGGCCGCCAGCGCCGGCCCGCGCTTCCATGTGCCGTCGGGCTCGAACAGCCGCGCGTAAGGCAGCGTGCGGCTCCCCGGAATATGCCCCGCCGAAACCCCGGGCCGGGGATCGGGCTCGGCGCCCGTGAACCGCGCCGCCGATCGCGCGTCGAGGATCTGCGTCTCCCCCGCCGCGACGATCGCGCACATCTCGGCGAAGCTCCGCACCCGCTCGCCCTGCCGCTCGATCGGCACCCCGCCGCCGCCCGGATCGCCCGCCGCGCCCGTCTCGATCGCCCGCCCCTCGGCGCGCCACTTCGCCAGCCCGCCATCGAGCAGCGCGACATCGCTTAGGCCATAGAGCCGCAGCAGCCACCATGCGCGCGCCGCCGTCTTGTGCGGCGCCTGGTCGTAGAGCAGGATCCGGTCGCCCTCGCCGATCCCCAGTGCCGCCAGCCGCGCCGCCATCTGCGCCTGTCCCGGCGCCTGCCCGGGCACGGGATCGCCGGCGTCGCTCAGATGCTCGAGATCGAGGAACAGCGCGCCCGGCAGATGTCCCGCCGCATATTCCGCCGCCGCGTCGCGCTCGGGCTCCAGCGCGAAATAGGTCGCATCGATCGGCTTGAGGTCGGTCGCGCCGAGGTTCGCGGCAAGCCAGTCGGTGGAAACGAGCAGGTCCATGGCCCTCGCTTAGGGCTTCCGCCCCATCCGAGGCAACCGCGCGCGCGGTTCGGCGTTCGGCCACCGACACACCATAGGAGAATGCCGTTGCGCCACCCGATCATCCTCGCCCTTGCTCTCGGGCTCGGCCTCGCCGCATGCAGCCAGCAGACGCAGGACAATGCTGCCGCGACGCTCGACGCCGCGCGCAACGATGCCAGCGCCGCGACCGACAATGCGATGGCCGACATCGGCAACGCCACCGCCGACGTACGCGCCGCCACCGGCAACGCGCTCGAAGACGCCGGCAACGCGATCGGCAACGCCGCCGACACAGTGAAGCATTAGGTTTCGGCATGACGGATACACCATGCCCGCCTAAACAGCGGGCATGAGCATCACGCACCTCGGCCAATCCTCGGCCCTTCCCGCCTCGCCCGAGGCAGCCCGGCTCGATTATGTCCCCAACCCCCGCCCCGGCCGCGCCTATCTCGTCCGCCTCGCCGTGCCCGAATTCACCTCGCTCTGCCCCGTCACCGGCCAGCCCGATTTCGCGCACCTCGTGATCGATTATGCCCCCGGCGAGACGATCGTCGAATCCAAGTCGCTCAAGCTGTTCCTCGGCAGCTTCCGCAACCATGCCGCCTTCCACGAGGATTGCACCGTCGGCATCGCCGAGCGCCTCGTCGCCGAGATGCGGCCGCTTTGGCTGCGGATCGGCGGCTATTGGTATCCGCGCGGCGGCATCCCGATCGACGTCTTCTGGCAATCCGGTTCGCCGCCGGAGGGATTGTGGCTCCCCGATCAGGGCGTGCCCGGCTATCGGGGGCGGGGCTGATGAGGAGACCCGCCATGAAACGCACCGCCGCCGCCTTCGCCGCGATCGCCCTGCTCACCGCCGGCCCCGCCGCCGCGCAAGACGCGCCGCCTATGCCGCAGACCAAAGCGAGCGACTTCACGCGCCGCATGCTGACCCTCCAGCCGATCCAGCGCGCCGCCGCGATCCGCGGCGCGATCGCGGGGAGCGATCAATGGTGCCGCCGCGTGCTGAAGCTCGGCTATCAGGGGCCGTACAAGAATCTCGAAATGTGGGTCGCGCGCTGTGGGCCCAAGCCGATCGTCGATTACGGCATCTTCATCGGGCCGGACGGCTCGGTACAGGTCTCGACCTGCGGCGATCTGGTGAAGGTCCGCTGGCCCGCCTGCCGGCCGATCGGCTGAAGCAGCGGACGAAAACCGCCCCACGCTCCGTCATCCCGCAAAGCGGGAACCCGTAGAGCTAGAGTCTGAACTCTCGTCACCCCGGCCTTGAGCCGGGGTGACGTGCAGTTGAACAGGATAGCCTCTGCGACAATCCTCCCCTGGAAGGGGAGGTGGCTGGCGAAGCCAGACGGAGGGGTGACACGCTATCGAGAGGCTACACCCCTCCGTCATCGCTGCGCGATGCCACCTCCCCTGCCAGGGGAGGAGCAGAGTCATGCGCCAACCTCCAGGCTCCGCTTTCACGATAATGACGATCAGACTGTGCCCTCAGCGCGCCACGACCATCGCCGCGAGCTTCGGCACCTTCACCGCCGAGAATTGCACGACATAATCCCCCGGCTCCAGCGCATAATCGACGATCTTGGCGATCCCTGAGCAGGCCGGCCCGTGCGTATGCGCCGCCGAAGGCAGGCGCTCGCCCCGGGCGATCACGTCGATCCATGCGCCCGGCGCCAGCGCGAAGCGATAGGTGCCCCCCTTGACGATCGTGATCCCGTAGACCCCGCCGAAGTCCCCCGGCGCGGCCGCGCGATTGAGCGGCGGCGAGAATTTCACCGCGTCGGCCGGCGCCAGCGCCAGCGTCGAAGCGCCGCCGATCGCCAGTTGCGCCGCGCCCGCGCTTTTCCCCCACGCCTCGAACCCCGGCACGACCTCCGCTTTCACGCACACCGGCGCCGTCTCGGGCATGCTCATCTGCGCCACCGCGGGTGAAGCGACGATCAGCCCCACGACGATCCCGAACATCCTCATGCCAGCTTGATCTCCCTGAGCCGCTCGAACAGATAATCGTGCGCGGTGATCGGTTGCGGATAAAGATCGGGCCGTTCCGCGCTCACGCATTGCGGCAGCGTCTCGATCCGATAATCGGGGCGGAAGTGCAGGAAGAAGGGCATCGAATAGCGCGCATGCCCGCGCCGCTCGGGCGCCGGGTTCATCACGCGATGCGTCGTCGATCGCAGCACATCGTTGGTCAGCCGCTGGAGCATGTCGCCGACGTTGACCGCCAGCTCGCCCGCCCCCGGCTGCACGGGCAGCCAGTCGCCGTTGCGATCAAGCAGCTCCAGCCCCGCCTCCTCGGCGCCGAGCAGCAGGGTGATCGTGTTGATGTCCTCGTGCGCGCCCGCGCGGATGTTGGGGCCATCGGCGCCGATCGGCGGATAGTGGAGCAGCCGCAGCACGCTGTTGCCGTCCGCCACCGTCGCATCGAAGAAATCGGGCGCGAGGCCGAGATAGCGCGCGATCCCGCTCAGCAGCCGGCGCCCCGCCGTCTCCAGCGCATCGTACAGCGCGAGCTCGGCCCTGCGAAAGCCTTCCACCTCCCCGGGCCAGACGTTGGGCGGCATCACCGCTTCCAGCGGATCGCCGGGGCTCAGTTCGCGCCCGACATGCCAGAATTCCTTGAGATCATAAGCCTTGGCGCCCTTGGCGGTCTCGATCCCGAACGGAATATAGCCGCGCTGCCCAGCACTTTCCTTAAGATGATAGGCGCGCTTCACCGCCTCGGGCAGCGCGAAGAACGCCTTGGCCTTCGCCTCCGCCTCGGCGATCAGCGCGGGCGAGACGCCATGATCGGCGACGATCGCGAAACCATAACGCTCGAACGATCCGCCCAGCGCCCGCGCGAACGCCTCGGGATCGGCATCCTGCGCGGCGAGGCTGACGGTGGGGACGGCGGGTTTGTCGAGCGTGGTGGCCATCGGCACAATCTAGTCTCCGAAAAGCGCCGACGCCAGATCGTGATGCGGCTACCTCACCCCATCGCCGTCATGCCAGCGCAAGCTGGCATCTCTCTCCACCGATCGAGCGCCGCGTCACGAAGATAAAGGCATTGGCCCCAGCCTTCGCTGGGGTGAGGGGGAAGGCCGGCGGGTCACCGATCCCGCCTCACTTCCCGATCAGGTCGATCCCGATATATTGCGCGGGCCGGTTGCCGCGCTGGATGAGCAGCAGCACGGTCTTGACCCCCGCCTTCTGCGCCGCCTGGATCACCGTCGCCGCATCGGCGGCGCTGGCGATACGGCGGTTGCCGATCGCGACGATGATGTCGCGCGGCTGGAGCCCCTTGGCGCCCGCATCGCTCGAAGGATCGACATTGGTGATCACCGCGCCCGCGATCGGCGCGGTAAGCTGGAGCTGGCGCGCGAGCGCCGGCGTCACCGTCTGGAGCGATACGCCCAGCGCGTTCTTCACCGATGCCGGCGCCTGCTGGCCGTCGGGCGTCTGATCACTGTCATCGCCGTCGTTGAGCGCGAGCTGCTCCTCGGGCGGCCGCTGCGCCACCGTGGCGACGACATTGATCGTCTTGCCGTCGCGGATCATCTGGATCGGCACCTTCGCGCCGACCGGCAGCCCGGCGACGATGTAGGAAAGCGTGCTGTCCGGCGTGACGTCGACATTGTTGACCTTGGTGATCACGTCGCCCTGCTGGATGCCCGCCTTCGCCGCCGGCTGGTTGGGCTCGACTCGCGCGACGATCTCGCCATGGTTCTTGGGCAGGTTAAGGCCCGCGGCGATATCGTCGTCGACCGGCTGGATCTGCACGCCGAGATAGCCGCGCGAAATCTTCTGGCCCTTCATCAGCGCCAGCACGACGGGCTTGGCCTGCTCGGCGGGAATCGCGAAGCCGATGCCGACGTTGCCGCCGGTCGGCGAGAAGATCGCCGTGTTGATGCCGACGACATTGCCGTTGAGATCGAACATCGGGCCGCCCGAATTGCCCTGGTTGATCGCCGCGTCGGTCTGGATATAGCGATCGTAGGGGCCGGCGTTGCCGATCGCGCGGTGGATCGCCGAGACGATGCCCGCAGTCACCGTGCCGCCCAGCGCGAAAGGATTGCCGATCGCCAGCACCCAATCGCCGACCCGCGTCCGCGTCGAATCGCCGAACTGAACGAAGGGCAGCCCGGTCGCGTCGATCTTGAGCACCGCGAGATCGGATGCGGCGTCCTTCGCCACCACGGTCGCCTTATATTCCTTGCGATCGGTCAGCGTGACGGTGATCGATGAGATCGTCACCTTGCCCTGATCGGTCGGCACGCCCGAGATGACGTGATTGTTGGTGACGATATAGCCATCGGCCGAGATCAGGAATCCCGATCCCAGCGATACCGCCTCGCGCGTCTGCGGGGTCGCCGGCGCGCCGTTGCCGCCATCCCCGCCCTGCTGCCCGCCGAAGCGCTTGAAGAATTCGTCGAACGGCGTCCCCGCGAACGGCGACTGCTGCTGGCGGACCTGCACCTTCTGCGTCGTCGAGATGTTGACCACGGCGGGCTGTAGCTTGGCGGTGAGATCGGCGAAGCTCATCGGCGCGCCGCGCGGCGCCACCGCCGCCATCTGCGACGGCGCATTCTGCGCGACCTGCGCGCCCAGCGGCTGCTGGAGCGCCACGGTAGCGGCGGCGCCGCCCAGCAGCATCGCGGCGGTCACGGCATAGGCATATCGCACTTGATTTCTCTCCTGGGAAACTGCTCGCCCGGGGGAAGGGAGGGGCGGCAGGCACGAATTACTGGGATCGATCTGTCGATATCGGGCTGAACGTTCATTGAACGCGCTAGGTTCAGTGCCCCGCGCTCCCCCCGGCCTTGAACTGGCGCAGATAATCATTGTCGGGCGAAAGGATGATCTGCGATTCGCCGCGCGCGGTCGGATCGTCGGTCCCGAACGTATAGCGGTAGGACTGCATCGCCCGGTAGAAATCGTAGAAGGCAGGATCCTTGCCGAAGCTGCCCGCATAGACCTTGGCGGCATTGGCATCGGCCTGCCCCATGATGATCTGCGCCTCGCGCCGGCCCTCGGCCTCGATCGATCGCGCCTCCTGCTGGCGCGCGGTCTTCATCCGCTCGAACGCGCTCTGGAGCGGCGTGCCGTCGGGCAGGTCGGCGCGCTTGATCCTGACGTCGACGATCTCGGCGCCATATTGCCTGGCGACCCGCTCGAGCGCGACGCGGATATGCTCCATCAGCTCGCCGCGTTCGGGGCTGAGCAGATCGGCGAACTGGCGCTTGCCGAGCTCGTTGCGCAGCGCCGATCCCAGGATCGGCTTCAACTGCTCGGCCACCCGCCGCTCGCTGCCCGCGGAGACGAACATCCGCACCGGATCGATGATGCGGAAGCGCGCGAAGGCATCGACCTCCAGCCGGAGCTGGTCGGTCGAGAGCACCGCCTGCCGCTCCATGTCGAAATCCAGCACGCGCTTGTCGACCCAGACGACGCTCTCAGCGAACGGCAGCCGCGTGACGATGCCGGCGCCGGTGCGGCCGAATTCCTCGCGCGGATCATAGCCGTTGGCGATCCGGCTCGGCGAACCGAAGCGCAGGATCAGCGCCTGTTTGGTCTCGGGCACGACGATGAACACGCTGGCGGCGATCGCGATCAGCACGACGAGCAGCCCGCCCCACAGCATCGGGTTGCGGCGGATGATCTCGATGGGATTCACTTGGGCGAAACCTTGGGCTGGATCGGCAGATAGGGCGTCACGCCCGGCGCCTCGACGATCGTCTTGTCGCTCTTGGCCAGCACCTTTTCCATCGTATCATAATACATCCGCCGCCGCGTCACCTCGGGGGCGAGCTTATACTGGACATAGACCTGATCGAAGGCGATCGCCTCGCCGCTCGCCTTGGCATCGACCTGGGTCGCATAGGCGCGCGCCTGATTGAGATAGGATTGCGCCTGCTGCTGCGCGGCGGAGACTTCCTTGAACGCGTCCATCACCTCGCTCGGCGGATCGGCCTGGCGGATCGCGACGCCCTGGACGCTGACGCCCGCGCGATAGCCGTCGAGCAGTTCCTGGATGCGCTGCGCGACGCGCGATTCGATCTGGCTGCGCTGCGATCCGATCGCATCGTTGAGGCTGACGCGCGCGACCTGCTCGCGCATCGCGCTCTCGGCGACCTCGCGGATCGTGCCGTCGGGATCGGCCAGCTCGAACAGATAGAGTTCGGGATCGCGGATGTTCCAGCGCACCGAATAAGCGAGATCGATGATATTCTCGTCGCCGGTCAGCATCAGGTTCTGGCCGCCCTGCGCGTCGCCCTCGGCGGGGCCGTTGTCGATCTCGATCGCGTGGATATTGTCGACGTCGATCTTGCGGACCATGTCGATCGGCGCGGGCAGCGACATGCCGAGCCCCGGTTGCAGCGTACCGACATATTTGCCGAAGCGCGTGATCACGCCGCGCTGCTGCGGCCCGATCGTATGGACGCTCGTCAGCACGATCCACAGCAGGATCACCGCGAGCGCCGCCCAGCCGCCGAACGAGCCGACGCGGAAGTCCGGCCCGCCGCCCCCGCCGCCGAAGCTCGCGCGCCCGCGCTGGAGCAACTGGTCGATCGCCGAGGGGCCGGACGCGCCGCGACGGCGC
>NZ_CAHJXD010000153.1 GCF_903644055.1 Sphingomonas bacterium
GCTGATCAGCATGGCGCGGACATAGAGGGTACGGCGCGCGAGCGGAAGGCGGGTTTGATCGACCTGCCTACGCATGAAAAAGGGCGCTCAACGGCCGAAGCCGGAGCGCCCTTCCTCACACCTGATTGGGGGTTCCGATCAGGCGAAGCTGACCGCAGCCTTCTTACGGCGCATCGCGGCACCCATGAGGCCGAAACCGCCGACCATCATCGCCCAAGAAGCGGGCTCGGGAACGGCCGCCGCTGACACCTCAAACTTCGTGTTTATCTCATAACCGGGATTTTCAACGTAAGCATTGCCGAACAAGACAAAATCGCGCTGCTCGTTCGTGTTGCTGTTGTACGACGAATATAGCTGATCATTGCCGTTCGGATGCGTGATTTGCACCAGCAGGTCGCCAAGCAGCGGATTGTAGGTGAAGGGAGTGCCGGCGAAGCTGACCCAGCTACCGCTCGACGAAACCGACGGAACGCCGACATAGAAAGTGGCGGCATCGTTACCTAGGTTGCTTGCGGCATTGGCGGAAAGATTGCCCACGCTGTTCTTGCTGGTCGAAAGCGTGAAAGTATAGGTGTCGGAGATCGTGCCTGTCTGACCGAGGTAGAACGAGATCGAGTTGACGCTGACCGGCGCGCTGCCAAATGCGCTCGCCGCATAGACCGACTGGAATACGGTGGTGCAACCGAGCGTACAGTCCGACAGGCTGGTCGAGCCGTTATCGAAGGATACCGTGGTAGCATAGGAAGGATTCGCGATCGGCGACAAGGATAGAGCTGCGACTAATGCAGCCAGATGGCTCTTTTTCATTACGTACCCCCCGAAAACAACAAACCAATCCCCCCGGTAGACAATTTTTTTATATTGTCACGAACCTTCTCCACGATAAAACATCATGGTGCGCCGCTGCGTCGGCCGGATCGGCTCTGGCATCATGAAAAACATCAAATAGGCCTTTGCGCGCTAGGCCGCGCCGCGATCCTTCTTCTGGATCAGTTCATAGGCGTGCTTGTACCAGTCGCTGCCCGGATAATTGCTGCCGAGCACCGCTGCCGAGCGCCTGGCTTCGTCGAGCACGCCCATCTCCAGATAGCTTTCGGTCAGCCGCATCAGCGCCTCGGGAACGTGCGTGCTCGTCTGATAGCTGTCGATCACCTTGCGGAAGCGGATCACCGAGGCGAGCCACTGCGCCTTGCGCTGGTAGAAGCGGCCGATCTCCATTTCCTTGCCGGCGAGGTGATCGTTGATCAGATCGACCTTGAGCCGCGCATCGGAGGCGTAGCGCGTATCGGGATAGCGGCGGATCAGCTCGCCCATCGCGTCGAGCGCCTGCGCCGTCACCTTCTGGTCGCGATCGACGTCGCCGATCTGCTCGTAATAATCGACCGCGATCAGGTAGAGCGCGTAGGACGCATCCCTGTTGCCCGGATGGATCGAGACGAAGCGCTGCGCGGCGGTGATCGACTCGGCATATTCATGCGCGAGATAATGCGCGAAAGCGCTCATCAGCTCGGCGCGGCGCGCCCAGGGCGAATAAGGATGCTGGCGCTCGACCTCGTCGAACAATGCGGCCGCCAGCTTGTACTGACGCTCGTCGAGCCGATCCTTGGCGGCGTTGTAGAGCGTATCGACATCGCGCGCGACATAGCGGTTGCTGTCCTTGCCGAGCTTGACCTTGCCGCCGCAGCCCGCGAGCGCGAGCGCGCCGAAGATCAGCAGCAGGAGGGTGCGGAAGGGAGAGCAAGAGAGACGCATGGCCATGCCCTTAGCCGAGCGTCGCGGGGGCTGGAAGGGGCGATGCGGCGGAGCGATGCCGGGGATCTCGCTACCGGATGCGCTCGGCGCCGCTCGGCGGGCCGCCGGTCGCGGGCTTAGCCACCGGCGCCCTGGGGCTGAGGCCGAGCGTGATCAGCAGCGAGCTCGACACGTAGATCGAGCTGTACGTGCCGACGACGACGCCGAGCATCATCGCGGCGGTGAAGCCGCGCAGCACCGGCCCGCCGAAGATCAGCAGCGAGGCGAGCGCGAGCAGGATCGTCAGCGAGGTCATCACGGTGCGCGGCAGCGTCTCGTTGACCGAAAGATCGATCAGCGCGCGCATTTCCATGCTGCGATATTTGCGCATATTCTCACGGATGCGATCGTCGATCACGATCTTGTCGTTGATCGAATAGCCGATGATCGTCAGCACCGCGGCGACGATGTTGAGGTCGAATTCGAGCTGGGTGACAGCGAAGAAGCCCAGCGTCATCAGCACGTCGTGCGCGATCGCGACGAAGGTCGAGACGCCGAACTGCCATTCGTAGCGCAGCCACGAAAAGACCGCGATGCCGAGCACCGCGAGGAATACCGCGAGCAGCCCGTTGCGCACCAGCTCGCCCGAAACCTTGCCGCCGACGCTCTCGGCCGCGTTGAACACGATGCCGGGATAATGCGCCTTGAGATCGTTCTGCACGGCGTTGACCGTCCGGTTGGTCGCGCCCTCGTCGCCCGCCTGGGGGACGGGCAGGCGGATCGAGACAGTGTCGGGCGTGCCGAAGGTCTGGAGCGACGCCTCGCCGAGGCCGAGCCGATCGACCTCGGCCCGCACCTGATCGAGGCCGGGCGCGGTCCGGAACTTGGCCTCGATCATCACCCCGCCGACGAAATCGACGCCGAGGTTGAGCCCGCGCGCCGCCACCGCGCCGATCGCCAGCACGGTGAGCAACGCGGTCAGCCCGAACGCCCAGTGGCGCATCCGGACGAAGCCGATATTGGTATTGTCGGGCACGATCTTGAGCAGGCGCATACCCTACACCCCTACCGTCACCCCAGCGAAAGCTGGGGTCTCTTGAAATTGAGCGACCGCCCGGCCGCACGAGATCCCGGCCTTCGCCGGGATGACGGAAATGGACGGGCTCATATATGGATCTCCGCCGGGCGGTTCCTGCGGATCCACAGCGCGACCAGCATCCGCGTGAACAGCACGGCGGTGAACACGCTGGTGGCGATGCCGATCAGCAGCACCACCGCGAAGCCCTTGACCGGCCCCGAGCCCAGCACGAGCATGATGAGCCCCGAGATGGCATGGACGGTGTTCGCCTCGAAGATCGTGCGGCTGGCTTCCTTGTAGCCGAGCTCGACCGACTGGACGACGCCGCGCCCGCGCCGCCGTTCCTCGCGGATGCGCTCGTTGATCAGCACGTTGGCGTCGACCGCGGTGCCGATCGTCA
>NZ_CAHJXD010000154.1 GCF_903644055.1 Sphingomonas bacterium
TCGGCGCGGGTGAGGCCCGACGCGAGCGCGCCCCGCTGCGCCTCGATCGCGGCGAGGACGGTTTCGGCGGTTTCGCCATGATAATAGATCGGGGTGGCCTCGCCGCGCCCGGTGGCGCCCTCGCCGGCGAGTTCGGCGACGACGACGTCGACATGCGTCTTGGCGCCGCGCGCGATCGTGAAGGCGCCGCGCACGGGCCAGCGTTCGATGCGGGCGGCGAGCTCAATCAATCGCCGTCGCCGATCGACGTTCAACGATCTGGACGGACATTGCCTTTAGTCGACCGTCACCCCGGACTTGTTCCGGGGTCCACCGCGCCGCGTATCCAAACGTATTGGGCGTGCGGCACCGTGGATGCCGGAACAGGTCCGGCATGACGGATGATCGGTGGGAGACTCTGTTCTCAAGGCTGAACGTCGATCCGTCCTCAGGCGGCCGCGCGTTCCGCCTTCGCCGCGCGCGCATCGGCGTCGGCGATGAAGCGCTCCATCACCGGCGCGATTTCCTCGCGCCAGCGGCGGCCGTTGAAGATGCCGTAATGGCCGACGATCGGCGCCATATGATAGTGCTTATAGGCATCGGGCAGCCTGGCGGCGAGCTTGAGCGCCGCCTTGGTCTGGCCGAGGCCCGAGATATCGTCATTCTCGCCCTCGATCGCCAAGAGCGCGACATCCCTGATCGCCCGCGGATCGACCTTCCGCCCGCGATGGAGCATCTTGCCCTTGGGCATCAGGTGCTGCTGGAAGACGACGTCGATCGTCTGGAGATAGAATTCGGCGGTCATGTCGCAAACCGAGCGATATTCGTCGTAGAAGGCCTTGGTGGCGTCGGCATGTTCCTGATCGCCGTCGACGAGATGCTTGAACATCTGCCAATGGCTGGCGAGATGGTTGCCGAAGTTCATCGCCATGAAGCCGGTGAGCTGCAGGAAGCCCGGATAGACGCGACGCCCGGCACCCGGATAGCTCCACGGCACGGTGGCGATGACGTTGCTTTCGAACCAACTGAACGGGCGCTGCGTCGCGACGGTGTTGACCTCGGTCGGCGCCTCGCGCGCGTCGATCGGGCCGCCCATCATCGTCAGCGAGCGCGGGCGCGCGGGATCGTTCGCCGCCGCCAGCAGCGCGGTGGCGGCGAAGACCGGCACCGAGGGCTGGCACACCGCGAGCACATGCGTACCCGGACCGACATGCCCGAGGAAGGCGATGACATAATCGATATAATCGTCGAGATCGAACCGCCCCTCGGCGATCGGCACGGCGCGCGCATCGGCCCAATCGGTGATCCAGACGTCGTGGCCCGGCAGCAGCCGCTCGACCGTGCCGCGCAGCAAGGTGGCGTAATGGCCCGACATCGGCGCCACGATCAGCAACTTGGGCTGGGTGCCTTCAAATTCGGGACGGGTGAAGTGAATCAACTGGCCGAACGGACGCGCGGCTTCGATCTCCTCGACGACCGCATAGGGCTTGCCGTCGATCATCGTGCTTTCGAGCCCGAACGCGGGCTTGCCGTAAATGGCCGACGCGTGCGCGAAGACATCGAGCCCCGAGGCCATCACCGTCGCCATCGGCGTCTGCGAGAAAGGATTGGCCGGGTTGGTCATCCAATCCGAGCCCATCCCGGCGAGCGCGCTGGCCCCCGCGAGCCAGTTCCGCTGCATTTCGAACGCTTCGTACAACAAGGCCATAATCTCCCCGTCCCATCTGGGACTGAACGTGCTGCAATGCAACACCAGCGGTAAACATCGCGTGATCCAAGCACCGCGATTGAGCATCGCCCGTGCGCCTGCTAGGCGCGGCGGCGATGGCACGCTCCGCGCCGAACATGCCCAAGCGACGCATCGGCGATCTGCGCCTGGTGTGGCGCACCGCCGCCCGATATCCGGGGCGGATCGCGGCGGCGCTTGGCGCGCTGGCGGTTTCGTCGGCGGCGACGCTGGCGATCCCCTACGGCTTCAAGCGCGTCATCGATCGCGGCTTCATCAGCGGCGGGGGGACGACGGCGAGCGTCGCCGGATCGTTCCGATACCTGCTGATGATCGTGATCGTGCTGGCGATCGCCACCGCATGCCGATTCTATTTCGTATCGTGGCTGGGCGAGCGGACGGTGGCCGATCTGCGGCGATCGGTGCAGGCCAATCTGCTGCGGCTGAGCCCGCGTTATTTCGAGGAAAACCGCCCTTCCGAGATCGCCTCGCGGCTGACTGCCGACACGGGCCTCGTCGAGCAGGTCGTCGGCACGTCGGTCTCGGTGGCGCTGCGCAATCTCTTCATCGGGACGGGCGGGCTGCTGTACCTGTTCGTGCTGTCGCCGAAGCTGGCGGCGCTGCTGCTGCTGGCGATCCCGCTGGTGGTGGCGCCGATCATCCTGCTCGGCCGCCGCGTGCGCACGCATTCGCGCACCTCGCAGGACCGCATCGCGGAGATCGGCGCGGTCGTCTCCGAGGTGCTGGGCGCGATGAAGATCGTGCAGGCGTTCAACCAGGAAGCGCGCGAGCGCCGCCGCTTCGCCGATACGGTCGAGCAGGTCTTCGCGATCGCGCGCACGCGCATCCTGATCCGCGCGATCATGACCGCGATCGTGATCGCGCTGATCTTCGGATCGATCACGATGGTGCTGTGGGAAGGCGCGATCGACGTGGCGGCGGGGCGGATGAGCGGCGGCGCGATCGCCGCCTTCGTCGTGACCGGCGGGCTGGTCGCCAGTTCGTTCGGCGCGCTGACCGAGACCTATGGCGATCTGCTGCGCGGCGCGGGTGCGGCGAGCCGGCTCGGCGAGCTGCTCGCCGAGCAGCCCGAGATCGCGCCGCCGGCGAAGCCGCA
>NZ_CAHJXD010000155.1 GCF_903644055.1 Sphingomonas bacterium
GGCCCCTTCGTCTAGCGGTCTAGGACGTCGCCCTCTCACGGCGAAAACACGGGTTCGATTCCCGTAGGGGTCACCAGTCAAGCAATCCGTTAGTCGACAGGGTGTCGGGGCGAGCGTCTCGCACTGTCTCTCACCGATGACTTTCAAACTCTTGATACGCGGCGCGCATGCCTGCCGCCATCCTTCGTTGCGGAACGTCGGGACCGGCCGTTCGGGCGTCGGATCGACATACGCCATGAGACGATTATTTGGCGGAATAGGCTTGCTCAATTCGTGCGTGCCGTGGTTATTTCATACCGCATCGCGGCATCGGCTGCGCGGGAGGGTTGAATATGAACGACGTCACGCCGCCGACCCGACGCCAGTTGCTCACCGCCATTGGCAAGGCGGGCGGCGCCGCCGCGCTCTATCAGGCGATGACCGCCATGGCGCACGCCGCGCCGACGGACTTCAAGGGGCCGCCCAAGCTTTCCGGCGCGCGCAAGGGCGCCTCGGTGCTGGTGCTCGGATCGGGCCTCGCCGGGATGCTCGCCGCCTACGAGCTTTCGAAGGCCGGGTACAAGGTGCAGGTGCTGGAGTTCCAGAACAGGCCGGGCGGGCGCAACTGGACGCTGCGCGGCGGCGACACGCTGAACGAGATCGGCGGCGCGGTGCAGAAGGTCGGCTTCGCGCCGGGCAATTACCTGAACCCGGGGCCCTGGCGCATTCCGTATCACCACCAGGCGCTGCTGCATTATTGCCAGGCGTTCGGGGTGGCGCTGGAGCCTTTCGTCCAGATCAACAACAATGGCTATGTCCATCAGGCCGGCGCGTTCGGCGGCAAGCCGCAGCGGTTCAGCCAGCTTGCGGTCGATTTCAAGGGCCATACCTCCGAACTGCTGGCCAAGGCGCTCAACAAGAACGCGCTCGACGACACCGTCAGCAAGGAAGACCGCGATAGACTGGTCGATGCGATGCGCCAGTGGGGCGTGCTCGACAAGAATATGGCCTATACCAGCAGCCTGGCGGTGTCGAACCAGCGCGGCTTCGATCATCCGCCGGGCGGCGGGGTCGATGGCGCGCCGACGCCTTCGCAGGTCTTCAAGATGGACGATGTGCTGGATTCCAAGGTCTGGCAGCAGATGTCCTTCTACCTCACCAATGTGATGCAACAGACGATGTTTCAGCCGGTGGGCGGGATGGATAATATCGGCAAGGCCTTCGCCCGCCAGCTCGGCGCCATGATCACCTACAACGCGAAGGTGACGAGGATCGCGCAGGACGCGAAAGGCGTGACGGTCAATTATCAGGACGTGGCGAGCGGCGCCGTGCGCACCGCGACCGCCGACTGGTGCGTCTGCACGATCCCGCTGCCGATCCTCAGCCAGATCGAGGTGCAGGCGTCGGCGCCGATGCAGGCGGCGATCAAGGGCGTGCCCTATCATTCCTCCGCCAAGATCGGGCTCGAATTCAAGCGTCGTTTCTGGGAGCAGGACGACTACATCTACGGCGGCCACAGCTTCACGTCGCAATCGATCAACCAGCTTTCCTATCCCAGCGCGGGTTTCTTCAAGCCCGGCCCTGCGGTTCTGTTGGGCGCCTATTCGAGCGGCCCGGCAGCCTATGAATTCGCGGGCATGACACCGGCCCAGCGGATCGAGGCCGCGCTCAAGCAGGGCGAGGTGATCCACCCGCAATATCGCGGCGAATATCTGAACGGCGTCGCGGTGGCGTGGAGCCGCGTGCCGTGGATCGCCGCCTGTGCATCGTCGTGGAACGACGAGGCTCGCAAGGCGCATTATCAGAACCTGGTCGGCATCGACGGGCGGCTCGTGCTGGCGGGCGAGCATGCGTCGTACATCGGCGCCTGGATGGAGGCGGCTCTGCTCTCGTCGCTCGACGCGATCACGCGCCTTCACCAACGGGCGCAGGCGGCCTGAAGCATGCGAGCACGCCTTCCCCTGGCGATCGGCGCCGTCATCGCCTTTTCAGGCTTGGGGGTAGGGCGCGGACCCGCGCAGACGGTCGGAGACTCGCCGGCCGCCGGTGCCGAGCATCAGGCGGCCAGCGCGTCGGGCGGCGAGCAGGTCTATCGTCAGATATGCCAGGCCTGTCATATGCCGAATGCCGAAGGGGGCACCGGTGCCGGCGCGATTCCCGCGCTAGCGAAGAATCCGCATCTTGCCGATCCGGATTTCGCGGTGAACATGGTCCTCCGCGGCAAAGGGGGGATGCCCGCCTTCGCAGGCATGCTGAAGCCCGACCAGGTGGCCGGTGTCGTCAACTACGTCCGCACGCATTTCGGCAACGACTATAGGTCGCCGGTGAAAGCGGAGGATGTGAAGCGCTTATCCCAGGGATTGGGGGATGGCGACGAATGAGAGATATCGTCGGCAGCTAGAGGATGTCCTGCTCAAGCTGAAACGTCACCCCGGCCTTGAGCCGGGTTCCCGCTTCTTCAACGCTGGGTGGCAGCGGGACCCCGGCTCAAGGCCGGGGTGACGAGAGTCAAACCTCAACAGGGACCGACTAGCGTGCGACGACGCCGATCGCGGCTGACGATCCGCTCCGCAGTTCCGCGATGAAATAGCTGAGCTCGGCTTGCAGCAGTTCGGCGCGCTGCCGCACCGCCGCGCCGACCTTCCTGGTGACTTCGGCGCGGACGGCGATGTCGTCGATGGATTCGATCAGCGCACTCGTCCCCGTAAGCACCACGCCCGAATAATTCTCGACCAACCGGCTGGCATCGCTCAATTCCCTGGCGGCGCGCCGCTGGTCGTCCAGCGTCTTGAGCGTCGTGCTCGCCGATTGGACCAGCTCGGCGAGCGTGCCGCACATCGCTTCGGTGAGATCGAGACTGGATCTGGCCGTGGTTTCCGCATTCGCGACGCTTGCCTGAACCGTGCCGTTCAACGCGCTGGTTTGCCCGGCAAGCGACTTGACCTCGGTCGCCACGACCGCAAATCCGCGCCCGTCCTCGCCGGCGCGCGCGGCTTCGATGGTGGCGTTGAGCGCAAGCATGCTGGTCTGCCGGGTGATCGTCGAAATGTGCATCGCGGCATGCTTGATCTCGCCCACCCGATCGCAAAGCTCCTGGCTGGCCTCACGGGTGACGTTCGACTGGTTGCCCGCAACGGTCAGCAGACGACGATTTTCGTCCGTGTCGTCGCTGACGTCGCCCAGCGCGGAACTGATCGTCCTGATCCCGTCGATGACACCCGCGACCAGGCCGGTGGCTTCCCGGGATTGATCGTGGATCAGCTTGGCATGGCGCTGCTGGCCGGTGATGACATTCATGGTCAGATCGGCGCTGTCGCGGAGTTCGTTGGCGGTGATCAGCAGGTCCGTTACGATCGTCGACACCGCCTGCTCGATCCCGTTGCCTATGGAACTCGCCGCGGCTTGCAATTGCCGTGTGTGATGGGCCTGCTCTGCCGCTTCGCGCTTCGCCATCTCCGCGATCTGCCGCCGATCGCTCTCCGATCGCTCCAGCGCGATCTTCGCGCTCGCCGCTGCTTCCTCGGCATGTGCGGTCGCTTGTTCGGCCTTCGCCGCATTGTCCTGCGCGATGGTGGCGCCATGCTGGAGATCGCGGCTCGTCTTCATCACGAAGCGTACCGAGGCGCCTGCGAGCACCAGCATCAGCAATGCGGCCGTTATGACGAGCGGCAGCGATTCGACCAATGCTCCGCTGCCGGGCGCGGGATTGGTCCAAAATAGAAAGCCGCAGGATGAGCCGTCGGGCGCCGTCAGCGCCATTACCCCCAACTTTGGATCACTGGGCCGTTTCGGGCTCCAGTCGAGGCCCTCGATGTGAAAATTCGAACTCCAGAGGTCGAGCAGGCGGCGGTCGATCGGCTTGACATACACGATGTACCGCAGGTCGCCCCTGGGTGCCGGATCGGTCGGCTTTTCCGGGATGATGGCGGCGGCGCCGAAGATCGCGGGCCTGCCCTTGAACATCCC
>NZ_CAHJXD010000156.1 GCF_903644055.1 Sphingomonas bacterium
CCGGGCGGCTGGCGCGGCCTCACCTACCGCCGCCTCCACGGCAGCCCGCGAATCTACTGGTCGCCTTACGGCTCGGAGCGTGTCGCGGACCACGCCGCCTCGGCCCGCAGCGCGCCAGGCGAGGTCTGGACGATCTACGACAACACCGCCGCCGGCGCCGCCACCGAGGACGCGCTAACCTTGCGCGATTCACTCACCCCCTAGCGCCCGTCACCCCCGACTTGATCCGGGGTCCCGCTTGCTGCTCCCGGACAGATGGTAGCGGGACCCCGGATCAAGTCCGGGGCGACATCGAAAGAATAGCCCCCCGTCAAAGCGGCATCTTCCCCCCCTTACCCTCGGCCCGCCCCGCCGCGATCCGCGCGCCATAATGGTGCCACGCGAAGATCGCCGCGGCACCCCGGTGCGGCCGCCACGCCTCGGCGATCTCGCGCACCAACGTTTCGCTCGGCCGCGCATCGTGGCCGAGCAATATTCCCACCTCGATCTGCACCGCGAGGTCGCCCGCCGGCCAGATGTCGCCGCGCCCCTCGGCGAACAGCAGATAGATTTCCGCCGACCAGCGCCCGATCCCCTTGATCCGCGTCAGCGTCGCGATCGCTTCCTCGTCGTCCACCGGCAGGTTCGCGAAATCGACCTCGCCGCTCGCCACCAGTTCGGCAAGGCTCTTCACATAGCCGCTCTTCTGCCGCGAAAGCCCGCACGCGCGCAGCATCTCGTCGGGCGCCGCCGCCAGCACTTCGGGCGCCATCTCCGCGCCCAGCGCCTGCTCCATCCGCCCCCAGATCGCCGCGGCGGATTGCACGCTCACCTGCTGGCCGATGATCGTGCGCAGCATCGTCGCATGCCCGCGCGCGCGGATGCGCGTGTCGGGATAGCCGTGGCGCGCGATGCCCGCCGCGATCCCCGGCTCGATCCGCGCCAGCGCGTCCATGCCCGCGCGCAATCGCTCGGCCGTCAATCCCATCGCTTCGCCTTATTGCCAGCGCGCCGCGCGCGACATAGGAGCGCGGACAGCATTATTCGAAAAGGAGTCCCTAATGCCGAAGCTGATCGTCGTCACTCGCGAAGGCGAAGAGCGCGAGCTGGAGGGCGAAGCCGGCCTTTCGGTCATGGAAGTCATCCGCGACGCAGGGATCGACGAGCTGCTCGCGCTGTGCGGCGGCTGCTGTAGCTGTGCTACCTGCCACGTCCACGTCGATCCCGCTTTCGCCGACGCCCTGCCGCCGATGAGCGACGACGAGAATGATCTGCTCGACAGCTCCGATCATCGCGATTCGACCTCGCGCCTCTCCTGCCAGCTTCCCTTCGGCGAAGCGCTCGACGGCCTCAAGATCCGCATCGCCGAAGAGGATTGATCGCCGGCGGCTCCCCTGTCCAAGCTGAACCGTCACCCCGGTCTTGAGCAGGGGTCCCGCTTCTTCTTCAGCGTCGGCCAAGCAGCGGGACCCCGGCTCAAGGCCGGGGTGACGAGAGTATAACGTCAACAGAACAGATTCTAAGATCCTCCCCTGGCAGGGGAGGTGGCATCGCGCAGCGATGACGGAGGGGTATCGCCCTCACGATAGTGGGTCCCATTCACCATCGCCGGCCCCTCCCCTTCCAGGGGAGGACCGTCCCCTACCGCCGCCGCGCCTCGGCATAGAGCGCGATCGCCGCCGCGTTGGAGATGTTCAGGCTCTCCACCTTCGGGCTGATCGGCAGCCGCGCGATCTCGTCGCAATGCGTCTCGGTGTTCTGGCGCATCCCCTCGCCCTCGGCGCCCAGCACCAGCGCGACCCGCGCGGTGCCGATCGCCTCCTCCAGCCCGCGCCGGCCCGTTCCCGCGAGCCCGATCCGCCAGAAGCCCGCCTCGCCGATCTCGCCCAGCGCGCGTGCCAGATTGACGACGCGCACCCATGGCACGAATTCCAGCGCGCCCGACGCCGCCTTGGCGAGCGCGCCGCTTTCCGGCGGCGCATGCCGGTCCTGCGTCACCAGCCCCAGCGCCCCGAACGCCGCCGCCGAGCGCAGTACCGCGCCGACATTGTGCGGATCGGTCACCTGATCGAGCACGACCAGCGGCCGCCGGTCGTCCGCGCCCTGCATCAGCAGATCGCCCAGCCAGATCTCCTCCAGCGGATCGACCTCGATCACGATCCCCTGATGCGGCGCGTCGGAGGGCACCAGCCGCCCCAGATCGGGCGCCTCGGCGAAGCTCATCGGGATCGCGGGATCGAAGCCGCCGAACGCCGCCGCGGCCTCGCGCGTCGCCCAGATCCGCCGCACCGTCC
This sequence comes from Sphingomonas bacterium, assembly GCF_903644055.1. Lineage (GTDB taxonomy): Bacteria > Pseudomonadota > Alphaproteobacteria > Sphingomonadales > Sphingomonadaceae > Sphingomonas_I. Next base: position 2,274 of record NZ_CAHJXD010000156.1, read on the forward strand.
GCTCCGAATTGGCGAGCGCCGCCGCCACCGCATGCCGCCCCCAGAAGCGCGGGCGATTGGAGGAGGGGACGGAGGGGCGATGACCACGGCGCATACCGATGCTGGTACGCGAAGGGCGCGGCGTTTCAAGCCGCCAGCCAGTTCGATAAGGTGAAGATAGCCGATGATCCGAAATCGGCGTGGTGGATTTAGAAACGATATCCGACGCTGAGTTGCGCGATGGGATAATATTTCAGCCCGTCGACTTCGTTCTCGACCCGCTGCTGCTGGTTGGCATATTCCGATGCTGCGGCGGGATTGGTTCCGAGCTGACCGGGCGCGGAGAAATTATAGGCGGTCGGCCGACCATGGAACATCACGCCCGCGTCGAAGCCGAAGGTCAGTCCTATCAGCGTGCTTCTGACATAGCCGACGCTGACCAGCGGCGAGATCGATTTCGCCCGCACCTCACCGTTGAGCGGACCGACCTGGTCGGGCGTATAGATCACACCGGAAAATGTGCGGTTGTTGCGCGCGGTGCCGGTAAAACTCACGCGGTTATGTTCGGTCGACCTTGCGCCGGCCGAGAGGCGGAAACCGTTGACAAACGGGTGGAAATCGATCGTGCCGCCGAAATTGCTGACGTGGGCGTGACCCCTATAGCGATAGCTGGCGGTGCTGCCGCTGGCGCCGACGCCGAAGAAGGTTGCCGAACCGCGCACCGATAAGAATGGATTGATGTCGTAGGTGACCTCGGGACCGATGCCCAACGTGCCACCGGTAACGCCGACGGTGAACGGCCGTAGGCTTTGAGCGGACAGGGGAGAGGCGGCGGCGGCAAAGCAGAGGACAGCGAACGCTAGGCGCATGACGATCTCCCACGAACGAAATTGGTAAATCCCCTCGTCGAAAAGCGTTGCAGCGTAAACGCGATCGGAACTCGATTCTATGACCTGTTGCATCCACGCAACATCGCCGATGATCTCCCTCGGACCGCGCATATTCAGGGATTGCCGCGTCCGGGCCCCTTTGCCGTGGCCAGATTCGCTTCCCGATCCAGCTCGGCCATCCGCCTCTCGAGCGCGCGCATTTCGGGACGGGCACGCGCGCGCGCGACGGCGGCGCGTTGCGCACGCTCCCACGCCTCGTCTGAAATGAGCGGGCGCGTCGAAAAGCCGATTGCATGGGGCGAGATCAGGATCGGCATCTCGCCGAGCGGGCTGCCCATCGGAATGTGACGGCTGTCCTGCGCCATCGCGGGCGCGGCGGTCATGATGAGAAGATACAGAGCAGGCTTCATCGGGATCGCGGCTTCCACGTCACCCTTTTACTCCGCGCCGAAGCGATCTTCGTCTCGGTCTTGGAGGTTGGTGGACAGGGCTGGATTCGAACCAGCGTACGCTTGCACGGGCAGATTTACAGTCTGCTGCCTTTAACCACTCGG
>NZ_CAHJXD010000157.1 GCF_903644055.1 Sphingomonas bacterium
GCGCGCACCGCCGGCGCGCCGCCGACATGGACGCGCACGTCGAACGGGCCGGTGGTCCGCACGCGATCGAAGCCGCCGACGGGAAAGCCGCGCGTCGCGGCGGCGGCGGGCATCGCGAGGCCCGCGAACAGGACGATGGCGATCACGGTCTGGCGCATGTCATACCTCCACTGTGTTAGCGAAGTATTACACCTGTGTGCGCGGGAAGGTCAAGCGGCTTGGAGGCTATCCTTCCAGATGAAGCGTCACCCCGGCCTTGAGCCGGGGTCCCGCTTCTTGTTCAGCGTCGGCCAAGCAGCGGGACCCCGGCTCAAGGCCGGGGTGACGTCGGCAGGACAAACTCCAGCCGATATGCCGTCAAGCCGGGGTCCGTGGAAGCAGGCGCGTCCGATGTCACGAGATACCGGCCAGCGCTGGCATGACGGTTAAGGCGATCCGATCAGGCGACCTTGTTGTGGATCGCCGCCGCGGCGCGGAGGATATCGAGGATCTTGACCTGCGCGGCGGGCTCGTCGACCGCTTCCATCGCGGCGAGCTCGCGCGCGAGACGGCTGCACGCCGCCTCGAAGATCTGGCGCTCGGAATAGCTCTGCTCGGGCTGATCCTCGGCGCGGAACAGATCGCGCACCACCTCGGCGATCGAGACGAGATCGCCCGAATTGATCTTGGCCTCATATTCCTGCGCGCGGCGCGACCACATCGTGCGCTTGACCTTGGGCTTGCCCTTGAGCGTGGTCAGCGCCTCGTTCATCGTCACGTTGGACGAGAGCTTGCGCATGCCGACGCTCTCGGCCTTGTTGGTCGGCACGCGGAGCGTCATCCGCTCCTTTTCGAAGCGCAACACGTAGAGCTCGAGTTTGGCTCCGGCGATTTCCTGGCTTTGCAGCTCGACGACGCGGCCGACACCATGCTTGGGATAGACGACATAATCGCCCACGACGAAACTCAGCGCCATAGCAGCCATGAATCTGCAACCTTTCTGCTCAAGCAAGCCACCGTGCCCTGCGAGGTCCGGCGCTTGCTCGCGCGGCCTGGCAGCAACGAAACGGGGCTGACGATCACCAATTCCAAGAGCGCGACCCGAACGATCGACCTCGTTCCCGCTTGTAACACAAAATCGATAACCATGCCAGCTTTGCGCCGCACCATGGCGCGGTGCTGTCGATTCAGTCGCCCTGGCCGGGCTCCGGCGAGAAGACAGTGTCATATTTGTCGGCGACGCCCTTCCAGTCGTCGGCGTCGGCGGGCGCGTCGCGCTTGCGCGTGATGTTGGGCCATTGCGCGGAGAAGCTGGTGTTGACCTCCAGCCATTTCTCGAGCCCGCTCTCGGTATCGGGGAGGATCGCCTCGGCGGGGCATTCGGGCTCGCAGACGCCGCAATCGATGCATTCGCTGGGATTGATGACGAGCATATTCTCGCCCTCGTAGAAGCAGTCGACGGGGCAGACCTCGACGCAATCCATATATTTGCAGCGAATGCAGGCGTCGGTGACGACGTAGGTCATTGGTTCACGCTCCCGGAATGCGCAGGCGCATATTGCGCCGCACGCATGCCCGTCAACCGCTGTCGCATTGGGGCGGTGGCGCGAGATCGTGATAGCAGGCGCTCGCTTCGGGCGCGGAGCCGCGGCGCGCGGGCAAAGCCTCGATCCTGAGCACGCGGACGCGATCGTGGAGCGGGAAGCTCAGCACCATCCCGGAGCGGACCTCGGCATGCGGCTTGTCGCAGGGGCGGCCATCGATGCGGAGATGGCCCCGCGCGACGAGCGCGGCGGCAAGCGGGCGCGTCTTGGTCAGCCGCGCGAACCAGAGGAACTTGTCGAGCCTCATGCAGGCGCTACTTCGTCGTTCCTGCGAAGCTGGGATTTCCGCACCGGAAGCGCGCTTAATTTCCAAACAGCCTGCGCGGGAATGACGCGGTCGTTGGGATCAGGCCACCGCGTTCCTCTTGGCATAGCGGTACAGCCCCCAGGTCAGCGCGAAGAACAGCAATGTCCCGCCGATCAGCGCCGTCGTCTCGAAGCTTTCGCCGGCCAGCGCCAGCGGCGCGTCGCTGCCCGAGAGGTAGACGATCAGCGCGAAGGCGACGCCCCACAGGCTCTCGCCGACGATCATTCCCGTCGCGGTGAGCACGCCGGTGCGGAGCGCGGTTTCGGGATCGGCGGCGCGCCGGGCCCAGCGATCGTAGAATGCGCCGATCACAGCGCCGATCACCACGGGCAGCGTCACCGCCATCGGCAGATAGATGCCGAGCCCCGCGCCCAGCGGCGGCAGCCGGAGCTTGCCCAGCCGGCCGAGCACCTCGTCCAGCACGATCAGCCCCGCGCCGATGCCCACGCCGATGCCGATCATCCGCCAGTTGAGATTGCCGCCGAGCACCCCCTTGGCGAGCGCCGAGATCAGCGCCGCCTGCGGCGCGGGCAGCGCGTTCGGCCCCGCGCCGGGCGCGCCCTGGAAGCCGAGCGTGGAGCCGAGCAATTGCAGCACCGGCGGCACGATCAGGCTGCCGAACAGCACGCCGAAGATCAGCGCCACCTGCTGCTTCCACGGCGTCGCGCCGACGAGCTGGCCGGTCTTCAGATCCTGGAGATTGTCGTTGGAGATCGTCGCGACGCCGAACACGATGCCCGTGACGATCAGCGCATAGGCGACCAGCGCCTGCGTCGTCCCCGCCGGCTGATCGCGCCCGAACAGGCCGACGAGCAGCAGCGACGCGGCGAGCGCCGAGAGGATGCCGATCCCCGAGACCGGGCTGTTCGATGCGCCGATCAGCCCCGCCATATAGCCGCACACCGCCGCGATCACGAGCCCGAGCACCAGCACGAACAGCAAAGCGCCGCCGATCAGCACGAACGCCGATGCCGCCAGCGGCCCACCCGCCAGCGTCGTCCACAGCAGATAGGCGATCGGCGCCAGTACCGCGAGCGTGCCCGCCGCGACGATGCCGATCGGCAGGTCGCGATCCTGGAGCGCCAGCGTCTCGCCGCGCCCGCGCGCGCCCGCGTCGGCGAGCGACGAGCGGATGCCCGCGACCACCGGCCCCATCACGCGCAGCAGGGTCCAGATCGCCGCCGCGCCGATCACGCCCGCGCCGAGGAAGCGCACGTCGCTGCGGAACACGCTGTTGGCGAGCACCTGCGCGGTGGCGGTCGTCGCCGTCGGTGCCGCGGCGGTGAGGATCGGCAGCACCACCCACCAGCCGATCGCCATCCCCAGGAAGATCGCGAGGCCCACCGACAGCCCGACGAGATGCCCCGCGCCGATCAAGGCGAACGACAGCCCGCCCGAAATCCCCGTCGCGCCCGCCCCGGCGCGGAACCAGACCGCCGCCTCCGCCGCCGCGAGCCGCGTCTGGGTGAGGATCGCGAACCCCGCCGAGACGAGCGCGTTGAGCACGATCACCTTGAGCCCGCGCGCGCTCGCCGCCTCGCCGGTGCGGCTGCCCGCGCCGACGAGCAGCACCTCGGCCGCCGCGCGCCCCTCCGGAAACGGCAGGTCGCTGTCGAC
>NZ_CAHJXD010000158.1 GCF_903644055.1 Sphingomonas bacterium
CTTTGTCATAGGGCTCGGCGGTGATGGCGGCGGGGCGCGGGGCGGGCTTGCCGACCAAGGCGGCATAAGTGGCGGCGACGCGCGCATAGATGCCGGCCACCGCGCGGCGATAGGGCTCGTCGGCGCGCGCCTGCGATTCGTCGTGCGACTTTTCGGCGAGCGCCTCGACCTCGGCCGTGACCGGCGCCAGCTCGCTGGAAATCGAAAGCTCGGCGCCGAGCGCGTGGAGCAGATCGCAATAATGGCTGAGCACCGCCTCGGCCGACTGGCCGAGCGCCAGCCGCAGCGAATCGGCGGTGACGTTGGGATTGCCGTCGCGATCGCCACCGATCCAGGAGCCCACGCGCAGAAAGCTCTTGGGGCGATGGCCGAGCAGCCGCTCCCACTGCGCGTAAAGCGCGGGCAGCACCGGCATCAAGATATCGCGCAGATAGGACAGCGCGGTGCCGACCTCGTCGGCGACGTACAGCCGCTCCCGGCGCAGCGGACGCGTCTGCCAAAGCAAGGCGATCTGGCGGACCAGCGCCTCGTCGATCACGTCGCCTTCCGGCGTGACGCCGGCGCCGCCGTCGCGCAGCCGCATCAGATCGGCGATGCGATTGCGGTGATCGATCATGCTTTTGCGCCGCACTTCGGTGGGGTGCGCAGTGAGCACGGGGACGATCAGCCCGCGATCGAGGAGCGCCGAGACCGCCGCTTTGTCCCCCACGCGATCGATCGCGGCGGCGAGATCGGCCTCGGGATCGGCGGCGACGCCCTGGCGATCCTCGGCGAGGTTGGCGAGCATCGAGAAGAGCATGAATCCACGCGTGAAGGCGAGCGTGTCGTCCAGGCCGAGCGCCTGGAGCCCGCTGTCCGTCTCTCCCTCGACGCCGCGCGCGCGATCGACCGAGGCCGAGCGAATATATTCGATCCGCCGGAACAACGTATCGCCGCCATAAGCGCGGATCACGTCGCCGAGAAGCTTGCCCAGATAGCGGATGTCGGGATTCTGCGTGATCGCGGGCGCTTCGATGTCGGCCATGGGGCAATGCTGCGCCGCAGCGGACGCGAGGTCAATCGGCTTGGCGATCGGTCGGCGGCTATCGAGGCATGGCGGGCCTCGGCGATCGATTCGAGACACCCAGCACCCGCCTGATGGCAGACACTATAAGTTGGCCCCAATATTTCCAGAGACGAGTGCGATAGGCACGCCGTTGCGGCGCCAGCCTGATCGCGCTGGCCTGCATCCTCACCGCACCGCGCAGGTCGCCAATACGCGCGAGGGCTTTGGCCTGCCAGACCCGAAGGTGCGCCAATTCGGGTGCCAGAGCGATCGCATCGGCCATTTGCCCGATCGCGTCTTCGTTTCGGCCAGCGGCAACGAATGCTTCGGCCAGGAAATAGAGATAGTGCGGATCGGTGCGCCGGGTAAGCTGCACGGCCTCGTTCAGGACGGCTATGGCCTCGTCGTGTCGATCCGCCCGCGACAAGATCGTGCCCAGGGCCTGCAGCGCGATGGCGCTGCCCGGCGCCTTCGCTCGCGCGCGCTCGGCCAGGTCTATCGCGAGCGCGATGCGCCTTGGATGTTGCGCCAACGCCAGGTGGCTGAGATAGACCGAACTCTCGCGTCGTCTGCTTCTCGCCAGACCCAGGAAGCCGGCCGCATCAAAGTGATCTTCGCGCAAGGCGGCGACCAGCGGACGGAGCAGGTTGATCTCGTTCAGAAAGGTCGCGACCGGGTGGCCCGCATGACGCAGCGGCACCAATGTGCAAGCGGTCTGGCTCGCGATGAGCGCGGCGTGTCGCCGGTCTTGGCCCAAGGGATCGAACAACAGGATTCCGGGCGTTCCGAAACGGAGCACGTCTTCGAGCGCGGGCAACCAGCGTATGCGATGCCCGTCGTCAAACCAGCGCCGCTCCCACGGCACCACTTCAGGATCATTGCTATACTGTGGTGACAGCGCGAGCGCCACATGCGCGCCCACGGCCGCGCCGCAGCGAAGCGCGGCGTAGCCACCCATGCTGGAACCATAGGTGATTATTCGGGTGGCGGACCGCAGATGCTCGCGAACCGCCGCCAGCGCCAACGGCAGATCATCATATTGATACCAGTCATTGCCGCGCCCGAGCAGATGTATCGCCGAGCATCCCTCGCCCAACAGGAAGGCTTCGCCAAAAGCCGGACGGTCGAGCCCCGTCGCGTTGACATAATTGTCGAAGGTCACGACCCATGTAGCCGTGCTCTCGCCCGGAACCGCCCGGGCGAGCAGGTTGGTGGATCGATAGATGCAGTCTGCCACCGTTCGATAACTCACGACACTCGTGGCGGATGCTGGCAGACTGCACGAAACGGCCGCGTCGACGCACGGCCAACCGGCACTGGCTTAACCAATCATCCCCTCCGGCTGTTCATCAGCGGCTGGATGCGCGTCCCGAAATTCTCCACGCCTTCCACGAAGTCGTCGAAGGTCAGCAGTACGCCGCCGGTGTTGGGCACCTCGGCCATCTCGTCCAGCATCCGCGCGACGCTTGCGTAGCTGCCGACCAAAGTGCCCATGTTGATGTTGACCGCGCCTTCGGGAGCCGCGAGCTGTCGGACGTTGGTGTCGGCGTTGACCGTGTCCCTCGCGCCCTGTTCGGCGAGCCAGGCGATCGCATCCATGTCGACGCCGTCGTTATAGTTCCGCCACTTGGCCATCGCCGCCTCGTCGGTTTCATCGGCGATCACCATCACCAGCACGAACATCGAGACATCGCGGCCCGTCACCGCGGTCGCCTTGGCGAGGCGCTCGTTGTTGAACGCGAAGGCTTTCGGCGTGTTGATGCCCTTGCCGAGGCAGAAGGCGTAATCCGCCCATTCGGCGGAGAAAGCCAGGCCGGCATCCGACGATCCCGCGCAGATGATCTTCATCTCGCCCTCGGGCTGGGGGCGGACGCGGCAATCCTCCATCCGGTAATAGCTGCCCTTATAATCGGAGACGCCGGTCTCCCACAGCTCGCGCAGGATACGGGCATATTCCCCAAGCACCTGATAGCGGTTGCGGAAATGCTCGTCGCCGGGCCAGATCCCCATCTGGGTATATTCGGGCGGCTGCCAGCCGGTGATCAGGTTGAGTCCGAAGCGGCCATGGCTGATCGAATCGATCGTGTTGCACATCCGCGCCGCGAAGGCCGGCGGGATGACGAGCGTCGGGCAGGTCGCGTAAATCTTGATCTTCTCCGTGACGGCGGCGAGGCCCGCCATCAAGGTGAAGCTCTCCAGGCCATATTCCCAGAACTCGGTCTCGCCGCCGAAGCCGCGCAGCTTGATCATCGAAAGCAGGAAATCGAGACCGTGCTTCTCGGCGCGGAGCGCGATCTCCTTGTTGAGATCGAAGCTCGGCAGATATTGCGGGGCGTTCTTCGAAATCAGCCAGCCATTGTTGTTGATGGGTACGAAGACACCGACCTGCACGGGACTCAGCTCCCGAGATATTCGAGGACGAGGGCGTTGAAGCCCTCCGGATCGGTGACGTTGCAGGCATGGCCGCCCCACGCCATCCGCCGCGCGGTGGCGTTGGGCAACCGCTCGGCAAGCACGTCCGCGCACGATGGCGGGACGAGCGCATCGTCGGCGGCGCTCAGCACCAGCGTCGGCGCCGCGATCTGATCGAGCAGCAGCGATATGTCGAAGGCCCGCAGCGCGGCGATCCGCGCTTCCAGCGTCGCGACGGCGGGAAAGGCCGCGACGTGGCCATCCTCCTCGCTATCGAGCTGAACCGTATGGCGGCTGCTCCAATCGGCGGGGTAGAGGAAGATCGGCTGGGCCTTGACATAAGCGCGCACGCCGCTGTCGCGCAGCAGGGCGAGCCGCGCATCGAAGCAGCGCGCGAAATGCGGATCGGGTGCCGCCCAGCCGTTGACCATCACCAGCTTGCCCAGCCGGTCGGGCGCCCTGGCGGCGAGCGTCAGCCCGGCGACCGCGCCGAGCGCATGGCCGACGATATGCGCCGAGCCGACCTCCACGGCATCGAGCACGGCGAGCATGTCGGCGGCGAAATCGCTGACCGTGACCGTCTCGGGCAGCGCGCGATCGGAACGGCCGGTGCCGCGATGATCATAGGTGATGACGCGGTAGTGCTGGCGAAGCGCTTCGATATTGGGTGCCCAATAGTGCGCGGAGCCGCCAAGACCCGAAGAGAGCAACAGCGCGGGGGCGGTAGTGGCGCCTTCGGCTTCCCAATAGAGGCCGGAGGTCAGCGGCATGCAGTTTCTCCCCCGGAAAGGTAGGGAGACCGTCGCGCGGCGATGGTGGAGGGGTGTCGTGCCACGGGAAAGGCGAAACCCCTCCGTCGCGCTTCGCGCGCCACTTCCCCCGCCGGGGGAGGACCTCCCACCCGCCTCATCCGATGTGCGCCACGCTGGCGATCTCGACGAGGCAGTCGGGTTTCACCAGCTCGCACTTGATGCAGTAGCGCGCCGGCTTCGCGCCCGGGAAATATTCGGCGTAGACCTGATTGAACGCGGCATAATCGCCGAGGTCCTTGAGGAAGATGTGGTTCATCGCGACGTCCGCCAGCGTAGCACCCGCCGCCTCCAGCGTCGTCTTGATCACCTCCAGCACATGGCGCGTCTGCGCTGCGGCATCGCCGACATGCAGCACCGCACCGCCCTCGCCCAGCGCCAGCACGCCCGAGACATAGACTGTGTTTCCCGCCTTCGCCCCCGCCGAGTAAGGCGCGATCGGGGTGGGGAATTGCGGGGGGTTGATCGCTTCGAAAGGCATCGTGATCCTTCTCTAAATGTCCGCTGGCCGGGCTTCCATCTGCCCGAAGCTGCCTCGGAAATCGGCGGTGGTGGAGACCCAGCCGAAGAACTTCTCCACATTGTAGACCGTCGCCTCCTGCATCATCGGCGGTCCCAGGTGATGCGTCGCATCCTCCAGCATCACGCCGAAATATTCGAGGTGGAAGCCGTCGCGCAGCGTGCTTTCGACGCAGACGTTGGTGGCGATGCCGACGAAGACGATCGTGCGGATGCCGCGCGCGCGCAGCACGCTATCGAGCTGCGAATTGAAGAAGGCCGAATAGCGGGTCTTGTGGAGCGAAATGTCGCCCGGCTGGGGGGCGAGCGCATCGACCAGAGCATAATCCCAGCCACCCCGCGCGAGCAATTGTCCCGCGAGATCGGGAACGTTGCGCATATGCTTGAGCGCGTTCGATTTGTGCCAGTTGGGCGAGGCGCCCGGCGTGCCCGCCTCGACATAATCGGGATCCCAGCCGTTCTGGAGATAGATGACCTGCACGCCAGCCGCCCGCGCGGTTTCCAGCACGTCCGCGATCTTCTCGATCGTCCCCGCCGCGCCCGCGATGTCGAAGCCCGCGAGATCGACATAGCCGCCGGGCGAGGCATAGGCGTTCTGCATGTCGATCACGACGACCGCGGTCTCGTCGGCGGCGACGCGGATCGGCTCGGGGCGCGCGGGGAGCGTCACCATGCGCCGCGCGGACGATCCCCCGACCTCGACTATACCCGCTTCCGCCATCGTCGCTCCGTTGCACGCGAAGCGCCGGACTGTGGCGCAGCGGGGCGACGGGATCAAGCTCGGCAGGAGCAAGCGCGGGAACGATCGGCCGATCGCAGCGCTTTGCCGCCGATCAATCGGAGACCTTCATGTCCTACATTCCCGCCAAGAAGATGCACCACGCCCATGCCGAGCCCGGCGAATTCGATGCCGAAGCGGGCAAGATCATCCCGCTGAAGCCGGCTGCACCGGCGAAGCCGCCGCGCAGCGCGGCGATGGGCTGGGTGCTGGGCGCGGCCGGCGCCGGGATCGCGGCGGTTGCGATCGGCGCGCTGTTGTCGCTGCGCGCGTCGAGCGCCAAGACGCCGCA
>NZ_CAHJXD010000159.1 GCF_903644055.1 Sphingomonas bacterium
CTCGGGCTCCAGGCGTGCGCGCCGGGCGTGGGGCCGATCGCGAGCGCGGGCATGGCGCCCCGCTTCGCGCGGCCGCCGCTGGTGCCGATGCGGCTGACCCCCGATCAGATCGTCGATCTCAAATGCTGCATCCGGCCGCTGCGCGCCGCCGGCCCCAGGCTGGATACCGAGCAGATCGGCGATACGCTGGTCGTCCACAATTACGGCCATGGCGGCAGCGGCTGGTCGCTGTCGTGGGGCTCGGGCGAGGTGGCGGTGGGCAAGGCGATGTCGGTGCTGCCCAAGGAGATCGCCGTCATCGGCTGCGGCATCGTCGGCCTCACCGCCGCGGTGATGGCGCAGCGCGCGGGCCTCAAGGTGACGATCTACGCGCGCGAGATGATCCAGCGCACGCGCTCGTTCCGGGCGAGCGGCTCCTACACGCCCGACTCGCGCGTGGCGCTGGCCGCGCCCGCCGGCCCGGGCTTTGGCGACCTCTGGGAGCAGATGGCGCGTTTTTCCTGGAAGAGCTTCCGCACGATGATCGGCATCCCAGGCGATCCGGTGGTGTTCCACGATTCCTATACGCTGTCCGACACGCCGATGCATCGGCACGAATTTCCCGCCGATCCGGCGATCACCGACAGCTATGCCAACACCGGCCGGCCGCACCAGAACAGCGAGTATGGCCATTACAGCGATCGCATCAAGGATATCGTGCCGCAGATGCAGCCGCTGGCGGCCGAGGAAAATCCCTTCCCCGTCGGCTATGCCGCGCGCACCTCGCAGATGCATTTCAACTTCGCCAGCTACGCGCACATCCTGCTGACCGAATTCCTCGAGCGCGGCGGCCGCTTCGAGCAGCGCGACTTCCATGCGCCCGGCGAAGTGACGAGCCTCAAGGAAAAGGTCGTGATCCATTCGACCGGCTATGCGGCGCGCGACCTCTGGCGCGACAAGACGATCATCCCGGTGCGCGGCCAGACCGGCTGGCTCGCGCCGCAGCCCGAGGCCGCTTATTCGATCCGCTACAAGAACGGCCTCGCCATGTCTAAGGCGGACGGCGTGGTGATCATGAATTTCGACAATGATCTCGGCGAGATGCAGGGCGTAGGCAACAGCTACGAAGTGCCCGATCGCGCCGATACCGAAGCCGCGCTGGCATCGCTGGCGCCGCTCTTCTCGACCCCCAAGGCGAGGGCCTGAACGATGGCGACCGGATCGGCGAAGCGGCGGGCGACGGGCCTGAGGCTGCGGGTCGCGGCGGTGGCGGGCATGGCGGCGCTGGCGCCGATCGCCGCGCTCTCGATCCCCGCCCCCACCAGCACAGCGCCCACCAGTACTGTCCAGGGGGTCTACACCGCCGAACAGGCGAGCGAGGGCGCGGCGCTCTACGCGGGCCAGTGCGCGATGTGCCACGGCAAGGCGCTGGAGGGCACGCTCGAAAATCCGGCGCTGACCGGGCGCTTCCTGGGCAATTGGGGCCATGCCCCGCTGGCCGATCTGTTCGACTATATCGGCCGCGCGATGCCGCAGATGGCGCCGGGCACGCTCCCGCCCGCGAGCAACGCCAGGATCATCGCCTACCTCCTCCAGCAAAACGGCATGCCCGCCGGCAAGACCCCGCTGCCCGCCGATTCGGCCGCGCTGAAGACGATCATGCTCGATCCGGCGAAGCGCTGATCCAAACGACGATGTTGCGAATATAGCGCATGTATCGCCGAAATCGCCGCCCGGCCGGCGCGAGGCGCGCGACCGGGCGCAAGGGGGCTTGCGCGATACCCTCCTTTTCGGCTTGTTACCGATCAGTGACGGCCGCAGAGCCCGCGCCAGGGGAAGATGTTCGACAGGCACCGCGCCGATCCCGGCGCGCGAGGGCCCGTGATGACAGAGCGACAGAGCCTTTCATTGCCGAAGATTGCGCCCGCCGGAGGTTGGCGTTGAGCGCCCGCGCCACGCCCGACCTCGTCATTCGCGCCGCCGATCGCGGTGAAATCCCTTCGCTCGAGCGGCTGATCGCAAGCTCCGCGCGCGCGCTGGGCCAAGGCTATTATTCCGATGCCGAGACCGAGGCGGCGATCGCGCACGTCTTCGGGGTCGACAGCGATCTCGTCGACGACGGCAGCTATCTGGTCGCGACCGATGCGGACGGACGGCTGCTCGGCTGCGGCGGATGGAGCCGGCGGCGAACCTTGTTCGGCGGCGACAATTTCGCGGGGCGCACGCCGGGCTTTCTCGATCCCGCCGAGGATGCCGCGCGCATCCGCGCCTTCTTCGTGGCGCCCGGGGCCGCGCGCATGGGCATCGCCAGCGCGCTGCTGGCCGAGTGCGAGCAGCGCGCGGCGGCGATGGGCTTCACGCGCATGGCGCTGATGGCGACGCTGCCCGGCGTGCCCTTCTATGCGGCGCGGGGCTATGTGGAAGGCGAGACGATCCGCCAGCAATGCGGCGATGTCGCGGTGCGCTTCATTTCGATGTCCAAGACGATGGCCGATACCGCGACGCGATCGGCCGTCCGCGCAGATTCATTTTTCGGCGAGGCCATGCACAGGGAGCGAGCAGAGCCCACCGGATAAGCCAGACCGGCCTCAAGGCCGGCGGACGGGGAAGGATGCTTCTGGAGGCGCTGAGGCACCAAAGGGGGAGCATATGAAGACCAAGACCATCATTTCGCGCGGCGCATTCGTCGTGGCGCTGGCTGCGGCCAGCCAGAGCGCATGGGCGGCCCCGGCGCCGGCACCGGCGCCCGACGAGCCACAGGTCGCCTCCGGCGAAGAGATCATCGTCACCGGCACGCGCACGACCGGCCTGCGGGCGTCCGACAGTCCCGCGCCGATCCAGCTCCTCGGCAGCGACGCGATCAAGCGCGTCGGCCAGCCCGATCTCAACTCGGTGCTCGCCCAGCAACTGCCCTCGATCCAGGTGCAGGCGTTCGGCAGCGATCAGACCGCCATGCATCCCTCGATCAAGCTGCGCGGCCTCAGCCCCAACCACACGTTGATCGAGATCAACGGCAAGCGCCGCCACGGCACCTCCAACGTCAACGTCGCCGGCGGCCCTTACGGCGGCGGCGCCGCGCCCGACCTCAGCCTGATCCCTCAGGACGCGATCGATCATATCGAAGTGCTGCAGGACGGCGCCGCGGCGCAGTACGGCACCGATGCGATCGCGGGCGTCGTGAACTTCATCCTCAAGAAGAACCCCGGCTTCACGGTCGACGCGACCGGCGGCAAATATATCGGCCAGGGCGGCGGGCGTTACGACTTCCAGGTCCGCGTCGGCGCGCAGCCGATCGAAAACCTGAACGTCAGCATCGTCGGCGAACGCAGCTTCAAGGATTACAGCTTCCGCGGCGACGTCGATCCGCGCGTGGCGAATACCAATATCGCCGGCGTGGTGACGCTGCTCAACGCCTATCCGGGGATCCGGCAATATCCCAATTATCCCTATGTGAACCGCATCGTCGGCGACGGGCGCATGCGCCTGACCAACGGCCTGGCGAACATGGATTATCAGGTGACGCCCGAGGTCAACGTCTATGCGTTCGGCACCTATTCGCACAAGGTCGGCCGGACCTATCAGAACTATCGTCTGCCCAACGTCGTGGTCGGCAAGTCCACGGTCGGGGTGGCGGCGGGGGCCGGCGACGTCCCGTTCCCGGGCGGCTTCTCGCCGCAGGAGCTGACGCGCGAGACCGATTATGCGGTGACCGGCGGCGTCAAGGGCGAGATCATGGATACGACCTATGATCTGAGCACCACCTGGGGCAAGGACGTGAACAACGTCTACGTCGATCGATCGGCCAACGCCGCGCTCTACTTCGATTCGTCGACGCCGACGAGCAAGGGTTTCAGCCCGAGCCTGTTCTTCGACGGCGCGTTCGTCTTCTCGCAATGGGATACGACGCTCGATCTGACGCACAAGTTCAACGTCGGCCTGGCGAACCCGCTCAACGTCGCGGGCGGCCTCGAATATCGCCAGGAGAATTACATCCTCCGCGCCGGCGATCCCGCGTCTTACTATATCAGCCCCTATGCGACGACCGTGGTCAACGGCACGACCGTCAACGCCAAGCAGGGCGGCGCGCAGAGCTTCTTCGGCTATTCGCCGGCCAACGCCAGCAACAACAGCCGCAAGAATTATTCGGAATATCTCGACTTCAACATAAAGCCGGTCGATGCTTGGCTGGTCGACGCCGCGGTCCGTCACGAGAATTACAGCGACTTCGGCTCGACGACGGTGTTCAAGCTGACGAGCCGGTACGATTTCTCGCCGAACATCGCGATACGCGGCACCGTCTCCACGGGCTTCCGCGCGCCGACGCTGGCCGAAGCCTTCTATTCGGGCATCAACGTCGGCCCGACCTCGCTCTCGGGCATTTTCGCGCCGAACTCGGCGGGTGCGCGGGCGCTGGGCCTCAACGGCCTGAAGCCAGAGAAATCGACCAACTTCTCGGCGGGTCTCGTGGTCCACCCGGCCCCCAGGCTGACGGTCACGGTCGATGGCTATTATATCCAGATCAGGGATCGGATCGTGCAGTCGGGCTCCTTCTTCGGCGCCAATTACAATCGCGGCGTCCCGGTCGCGGGTACGCCGACCTCCAGTTCGGTGCTGGACGCGCTGCGCGCGGCCGGCGTTCCGGTCGATGCGGTCCTCAGCACGCTTCAAGCGGGCGCGGTCAACGGCCAGAGCGGCAGCATCACGCTCCAGACCTTCGTGAACGGCCTGAAGACGCGCACCACCGGCATCGACTTCCTGGCCAATTACAGCTCGGACTTCGGCACTCTGGGGCATGTCGACTGGTCGCTCAGCGCGAACTACAACAAGACCAAGATCCTCTCGATCAATGCGCCCCCGGCCAACGTCAACCAGGCTTCGCTGCTGCTCGATCCTTCGGCCCAGTCGAACCTGATCGACACGACGCCGAAGTTCCGCGCGACGGCCGGAGCCTATTGGACGTGGAACAAGATCTTCGTCAGCGTGCGCGAGTCCTTCTACGGCAAGTCGAGCCTGCTCGCCGCGGATCCGACGAGCGGCCTCTACGTCGATCGGCTGCCCGACAAGACCCACTTCATCACCGATCTCGAAGTGGGTATCAACCTGACGAAGTACCTCAAGCTCTCGGGCGGTGCTAACAACATCTTCGATGTCTATCCGACGAAGCTGCCGGATTATTATCGCAACCAGCAATATGCCAACAACAGCACCGGCTACATCACCAAATATCCGTCGTGGTCGCCGATCGGCATCAACGGCGGCTATTATTACGGCCGCCTCAGCCTGAACTTCTGATCGGCTTTGAAGAAGTAGATGAAGCCAATGATGGGTTCGGATATGCCCTCCGGCTGGATCGCCGGCGGATGATCGGATCATTGGCTTCGGTTTCGGCGTGATGGGGCTCGGCGGTCGCGCGACCGCCGAGCCTGTCCGGCAGTTGTAACCGGGCGCCTGTAACCGGCTGACTCGCGCCACGATATTCTGTTAGCGTTACGATCGCCGCCAAGAAGGGCGGTTCAAGCAAAAGGGGTGCTGAGCATGCGCATACGTCATCTGATCCTGTCGCTGGCCATCGGCGCGCTCGCCGCATCGGGCGCCACCGCGGCGGGCGTCACCAAGAACATCCTGCCGGCGGGCAAGGACGGCAAGCCGGCGCGCATCCTCGAAAGCGCCGAGGCCGGTCCAGGCTCGTCGATCCTTTTCGTCTCGGGCCAGCTCGCCTCGCCGATCGATCCCAGCAAGCCGATGGGCCCGGCGATGACGATCGCCGATTTCGGCGACACCAAGACGCAGGCGCTGAGCGCGCTCGGCAAGATCAAGGGTATCCTCGCCAAGCGCGGCTATGCGATGTCGGACATCATCAAGATGACGCTGTTCCTCGCCGCCGATCCCAAGCTGGGCAAGATGGATTTCGAGGGCGTCAATGCGGCGTTCGAGACCTATTTCAACAGCCCCGACAACCCCACGACCACCGCCCGCTCGGCGATCCAGGTCGCGGCGCTCGCCGGCCCGAATTTCCTCGTCGAGATCGAAGTGATCGCCGCCAAGACGAAATAGCCTGACTCCGGGGACCGCTCGTGCCTGCGCGGGCGGCCCATTCCCTGGAATTGAATGCGACCGGCGATCCTCCCCCGGCGGGGGAGGACAGTCATCGTCCGCGCACCTCGAATTTTACATATGGTCTATCCGGAAAGTTGAACTGTCGTCACCCCGGCCTTGAGCGGTGTCCCGCTGCCTGCCAACGCTAAGAAGCGGGACCCCGGCTCAAAGCCGGGGTGACGTCCAGTTTGAACAGGACAGCCTCTAGCTACGATCCTCGTCCGATGGACGCAGGAGAGGTCGAGGATGACGGCGGCACCTAGAGCCGGATGACTTCAGCCTTACCCGCTCATGCTGAGGTGAGACCGAGTAGCTCCGCAGGAGCGTATCGAGGGCTCGTATC
>NZ_CAHJXD010000160.1 GCF_903644055.1 Sphingomonas bacterium
GCGGCCTCGGCACGCGCGTTGGCGGCGGCGGCGTCCTGCTGCGCGCTGGCGGCGGCGTCGCGGTTGGCCGCATTGCTGGCGGCCTGGGCATGCTGTGCTTCGGCCAGCGCGTGATCGGCGAGTTCGCTCGCGTGGATCGCCTCCTTGATCGAGCGCTCCTTATGGCCCGCCGACGCATCCTCGCGCGCCAGCTTCAGCGAGGCTTCGGCATCGGCGCGGATGTGCGCGGAATCGCCGCCGGGTGCGATCTTCGCCGCCGCGTCGATCTTGCCTTGCGCCTCGGCGATCGCTTTCTGCGCGCGATCGCCTTTTCCTTCGGCGAGCGCTGCGCTGCTCGCGAGGATCATCAGGCTCGAAATGGCGGCGCCGTGCGCCAGGCGGGCGATACGCATGATAGTTCTCCGATCGTTGATTGGTGGGCGGACAACCGTAACGATCGGCTAAAGTTCCGGATCGGACGTTTCTGAACCGCCGTTCATCATGCCTCCGTCAACTTCGGTTGGCCTTTGGCGCCCTTCCTGCCAAACACCGCGTCCGATGTTCAAACGGCTGATCCCCGATCCCTTCCTGCTCTATCTCGCGAGCACGGTCCTGCTGGCGACCTTGCTGCCCGCGCGCGGCACCTTCGCTGCCTTCGTCGGCTGGCTGTCGATCGCGACGGTGGTCGCCCTCTTCTTCTTCCACGGCGCCAAGCTCGCCCGCGAACAGATCGTCGCGGGCCTCGCCAACTGGCGGCTGCACCTGACGATCCTCGCGGCGACCTTCCTGCTCTTCCCCCTCCTCGGCGTCGCCAGCGAGCATCTGGCGCCCCGCCTGCTGCCGCGCGATCTCTGGATCGGCGTGCTGTTCGTCTGCGCGCTGCCCTCGACGGTGCAATCGGCGGTCGCCTTCGTTTCGCTCGGTCGCGGCAACGTGCCGGCTGCGATCGCCTCGGCTTCGGCGAGCCAGATGCTCGGCATCGTGCTCACGCCTGTCCTGATGGGCCTGATCGCGGGCACGCACGGCGGCGGCGGCGGCGCCGCCGGCGTCGGCAAGGTCGCGCTGGAAATCTTCGTGCCGTTCGTCGCCGGGCACCTGCTGCGCCCCTGGATCGGCGGCTTCGTGGCGCGCCACAAGGGGATCATCGGCTACACCGATCGCTCGACGATCCTGATCGCGGTCTATGCCGCTTTCTCGGCGGCGGTGCTGGAAGGGCTGTGGCACAAGCTGCCGCCGCAAAGCCTCGTCATCCTGCTGCTGGTCGACGCGGCGCTGCTGGCGATCGGCCTCGCGATGACGTGGGGCCTGGGGCGATTGCCGGGCTTCGATCGCGCCGATCGAGTCACGATCCAGTTCTGCGGCACCAAGAAGAGCCTGGTCCAGGGCGTGCCGATGGCGCGCGTGCTGTTTACCGGGCCGGAGGCGGGCGTGATCCTGCTGCCGATCATGCTTTTCCACCAGATGCAGTTGATGGCCTGCGCCGTGCTGGCGCGGCGATACGCCAGGCAAGCCGATGCCGAAGACGCGGCGTGAAGGAGAGACGATGAGCGACGCTGCGGTGTACCCGGTTCCGGCGGAGTGGGCGGCGCATGCCAGGATCGATGCCGCGCGCTATGCCACGCTCTACCGCCGATCGATCGACGAGCCCGATGCCTTCTGGCTGGAGCAGGCGAAGCGGCTCGACTGGATCGATTTCCCGACGCGCGGCGACGAGAGCAGTTTCGACAAAGCCGATTTCGGGATCCGCTGGTTCGGCGACGGGCGCCTCAACGTCGCCGCCAACTGCCTGGACCGCCACCTCGCCACGCGCGGCGCGGCGACGGCGATTATCTGGGAGCCCGACGATCCCGCGGGGGAGCCCCGCACGATCAGCTATCGCGAACTTCACGAGCAGGTATGCCGCCTCGCCAACGTGCTCAAGGCCAACGGCGTCGCCAAGGGCGATCGAGTCACCATCTATCTGCCGATGATCCCCGAGGCGGCGGTGGCGCTGCTCGCCTGCGCGCGGATCGGGGCCGTGCATTCGGTGGTGTTCGGCGGCTTTTCCCCCGATGCCCTGGCCGGCCGGATCGCCGATTGCCAATCGAGGATCGTCATCACCGCGGACGAGGGACGGCGGGGCGGCAAGGTCGTGCCGCTCAAGGCGAACGTCGACATGGCATGCGACAGCGCCGGCATCGTCGAAAAGGTGATCGTCGTCCGCGCCACCGGCGGCGGGATCGAGATGCGCGCGGGCCGCGACGTCGATTATGGCGAGGCGCTGGCCGCCGCGCCGTCGGAATGCCCGGCCGAAGCGATGTCCGCCGAGGATCCTTTGTTCATCCTCTATACCAGCGGATCGACGGGGAAGCCCAAGGGGGTGATGCACAGCGGCGGCGGCTATCTGCTGTGGGCCAGCCTGACGCACGAACTGGTGTTCGATTACCGGCCCGGGCAGATATTCTGGTGTGCCGCCGATATCGGCTGGGTCACCGGCCACAGCTATATCGTCTATGGCCCGCTGGCGAACGGCGGCACGACGCTGATGTACGAGGGCATACCCAATTGGCCCGATGCCTCGCGCATCTGGCGGATCGTCGACCGCCACAAGGTGGAAATCCTCTACACCGCCCCCACCGCGCTCCGCGCGCTGATGAAGGATGGCGACGCGCCGGTGCGAGCAACGAGCCGCAAGTCACTGAGATTGCTTGGCACGGTCGGCGAACCGATCAATCCCGAGGCGTGGCGCTGGTATCATGACGTGGTCGGCGAGGGCCGCTGCCCGATCGTCGATACATGGTGGCAGACCGAGACCGGCGGTCACATGATAACCCCCCTGCCCGGCGCCACCGCGCTCAAGCCGGGATCGGCGACCACGCCCTTCTTCGGCGTCGATCCAAAGTTGCTGGACGACAAGGGCGCCGCGCTGGAAGGGCCGGCGCAGGGCAATCTGGTGATCGCGCGAAGCTGGCCCGGGCAGATGCGCGGCGTGTGGGGCGATCCCGAACGCTTCTTCCAGACCTATTTCACGACCTACGAGGGGGTCTACACTACCGGCGACGGCGCGCGCCGCGACGAGGACGGCTATTGGTGGATCACCGGGCGCGTCGACGACGTGATAAACGTCTCGGGCCATCGCATGGGCACCGCCGAAGTGGAAAGCGCCCTGGTGCTGCACCCGAAGGTCGCCGAGGCGGCGGTCGTCGGCATGCCGCACGATATCAAGGGCCAGGGCATCTACGCTTATGTGACGCTCAACGCCGAAGAGGAGCCGTCCGAGGCGCTGCGCAAGGCCTTGCGCGATTGGGTGCGCAACGAGATCGGCCCGATCGCGGCGCCGGACGCGATCCAGTTCGCGCCGGGCCTGCCCAAGACGCGCAGCGGCAAGATCATGCGCCGTATCCTGCGCAAGGTGGCCGAGGGGGATATCGGCAGCCTCGGAGATACCAGCACGCTGGCCGATCCCGCCGTCGTCGACGATCTGATCGCCAACCGCGTCGGCTGAGGCTCAGCCGGCGCGCTGGAGCAGCAGCCAGGCGGGCCAGGCGGCGCAGGCGAGCAGCGCGCCCAACGGCAGGCGATCGGTCCCGCGCATTTTTCGGATCAGCGCCACGGCGAAACCGATCGCGCAGGCGGCGATGACGACCCATGGCAAGGCCGCCCAGCCCAGCCAGGCGCCGATCGCGCCGAGCAGCTTGGCATCGCCCTGCCCCAGCCCGACGCGGCCTCTCGCTGCGCGATAGCCGCGGGCAAGCAGGGCGAGGGCAAGCCAGCCGGCGATCGCGCCGATCAGGCGATCGGGCAGCGCGGGCGGCACCCCGATCGCGCCGGCGAGCAGGCCGAGCGCCGCCAGCGGCAGCGTCAGCCTGTCCGGCAACCAGAAATGCTCATGGTCGAGCAGGGCAAGCGTCGCGAGCAGCCAGCCGAACATCGCCCCGCACCAGCCCGCCGGCCCCGGCTGGACCAGCAGCGCCGCAGCGCCGATCAGCGTGCATCCGACCTCCATCATCGGATGCGTCCGGTAGATCGGCGCGCCGCAGCACCAGCATCGCCCGCGCGCCCAAAGGTAGCTGACGATCGGTACGAGCCGCCATGCGCCGATCGTTATGCCGCACCCGTCGCACGCGGACCTCCCCTGCACGATCGAGCGGTGCTCGGGCCAGCGGATCGCCAGCGTCGAGAGGAAGCTGCCGGCTATCGCCCCAAGCACCGCCGCCGCGCACGCCCCGCCCGCAACTTCGTTCATCGCGCGCTGTCTCCCGGCCGTTTACCGTGGCCCGGGACCGCGATATTCGGGCGGGGCTCCAAGGGGAAGCCGGTGGCCAGGCGGCCGGCGTTGGGGGGAGCGCGATGCGATCATTTGCCGGCCTGCCGATCCTGATGGCGCTTGCCTTGACCGCCGGCCAGGGCGCGGTGGCGGCCCCGCCCGAAGACATCCCCCCGCCGACGCGCGAAGAGGTTCAGCGCGCCGCTCCCGAACGCGCGCTGATGCCATCCCATCTCACCGTGGAGCCGCTTGCCCCCCCGCCATGTCCGCTCGCAGCCACATCCGGCGAAACCACCACCGTGCTGGGCGGCGTAGTATTCGAGGGGGTGGAAGAGGCTGCGGCAACTACCTTGAAGCCGGCCTATGAGGCGCTGGTCGACCGGAAGATCGCGCCTCCCGATCTCTGCGGGATCCGCGACGCGGCCGCCGCGATACTGGCGCGACAAGGCTATATCGCTGCGGTCGAAATTCCCCCGCAGCGCCTCTCCGATGGCGGCATCGCGCGCCTTCGCGTGGTAATGGCGCGGCTCGTCGGCTTCGAGGTGCGGGGTGTCGCGGGGCGCAGGCGCCGGCTCGTCGAAGCCTATCTGCGCGCGCTCGTCCGCCCGGCGCCCTTCAACACGCGCGAGGCCGAACGCAAGCTGCTGCTCGCCCGCGACCTGCCCGGGCTCGACATCACCTTCACGCTGGTTCCCGCGCAAGAGCCCGGCGAAGTGATCGCCGATGTCTCGGTCAAGGCCCGGCCGCTGGACGTCCAGCTCGGCCTCCAGAATTATGGGAGCGGCGATACCGGGCGCTGGGGCGTGCTGGCCGCCGCCCAGGCGGCGAATTTGATCGCGGCGGGCGATCAACTCTCGCTGGGGCTGTTCTCGAGCACGCATCCGCGCCGCCAGATCGTCGTGCAATCGGCCTATGACGCGCGGATCGGCCATGACGGGCTTGGCATCGGCCTGCGCTTCACCGATGCCTGGATACGCACCCGGGCCGAAAGCGGCCTGGTCTTTCGCAGCCATACGATCGTCGGCTCGCTGCTGGCGCGCTATCCGCTCGTCCGCTCGCAGCGCCTGGATATCGCGGCCAGCGGCGGGCTCGACGTCATCGATCAGGATCTCAGGGCGCAGGGGTTCCTGCTCACCCGCGATCGGCTGCGGACCGCGTTCCTGCTCGTCGATTTCGGAATCGGCGACACGGCGCGCGAACAGCATCCGCCACGCTGGCGCGCCGGCGGGGCGCTGGAGGTGCGCAAAGGGCTTGCGGCGCTGGGAGCGAGCCGGGGCTGCGGGAGCGCGCCGGCGTTCGCCGATTGCGCCTATTTTCCCACGATCAGCCGGCTCGACGCCGATCCCCAGGCAGCGCTCGTCCGCTTTTCCGGCAGCGCCGAGGCGCGGGTGATGGGTGCGGTCTCGATCGCCTTCACCCCGCGCGCGCAATATGCGTTCGCGCCGCTGCTGGGATATGAGCAATTTTCGGGGGGCGCCTACACGATCGGGCGGGGCTATGATCCGGGTGCGGCGATCGGCGACAGCGGCATGGGGCTGGCGACCGAGCTGCGCTACGGCGCTTTGCAGGCGTGGGGGAAGCAATTGACGATGCAGCCCTACGCCTTCGTCGATGCCGTTCGTGCCTGGATCAGAAGCGCAAGCACGCCCGGAGACGATGGCGGCACGTTGATCTCGGCGGGCGGGGGCGTCCGCGCTATGCTCGGAAGCCGCGTGCGCGCGGACCTCGCGCTGGCGGTGCCGCTGCGCACCGCACCTTCCGCAGTCCGCCGAGGCGATACGCGCGTGCTGCTCTCGGTGAGCACCCGCCTCTCCCATTGATGCGACCGTGAGAGCGATCCGGATCGTCGCGATCGGCGGCACGCGCCCCGAAGCGATCAAGCTCGCGCCGCTGATCCGGGCGATGCGCGGCAGGCCCGACGTGGAATTCCTTCAGGTCGCCACTGGGCAGCATCCCGTGCTGTTCCATCAGGCGCTGCGCGAGTTCGGGATCGACGCGGACATCGATCTGGCACTCCCCCACGACGACGCAGGTCGCTTCTCCGTGGAAGCCGAGCAAAGGGTCGCCGCTCTGCTGACCGCGCTTCGTCCCGATCTCGTTCTCATCCAGGGCGACACCAACAGCGCGTGGGCGGCCGCCCGTGCCGCGCATCGGCTCGGCCTGCCCGTCGGCCATGTCGAGGCGGGGCTGCGCTCGGGCGACCCCGCGATGCCGTGGCCCGAGGAGCGCAACCGCCGGGAGATCGATGGCCTTTCGACTTTGCTGTTCGCGCCGAGCGCGGAGGCCGCGGCTAATCTCGCGGGACATTCCGGCCGCGTGACGGTGACCGGCAACACCGTGATCGACGCGCTGAACATGATCAAGCCGAGCGCGCCGAGCCAGGTGCGCGACGCCGGACGCAAGCTGATCCTCGTGACCGCGCATCGGCGCGAGACGATCCCGGAGCTCCCGAACGTCTGTCGCGCATTGCTTCGCCTCGCCGAACGCAACGACGTCGAGCTGCACTTTCCGCTCCATCCAAACCCCGCGGTCACGCGGGAAGTGACAGTGCGCCTTGGCGGACAGCCGCGCATCATCCTCGAACCGCCGCTCCCTTATGCCGCGCTGATCGCCTTGCTGTGCCGCGCCACGATCGTGCTGACCGACAGCGGCGGCTTGCAGGAGGAGGCCCCCGCTCTGGGTATTCCCGCGCTGATCATGCGAACGATCACCGAGCGGCCCGAGGTCGTCGCCAGCGGCAATGTCCGGCTCGTCGGCCTCGATCCCGATCGCATCGTCGCGGAGACGATCAGGCTGCTCGATGCGTCCGAAGCCTATGCGGCGATGGCGACCGCGCATTTTCCTTATGGGGACGGCGACGCCGCCGAGCGGATCATCGCCGCGATCGATCGATGGTGGGCGACTTCGCGATCCGGCTGACTGCAGGGCGCTTCCCCTCGCCGCACGCTTCCCGTAAGGCCCCGCGCCACGAAAGGACGTGAAATGGCGACGAACTGGACGCCGGATAGCTGGCGGCGTCATGAAGCGCGGCAGCTTCCCGATTATCCCGATGCGCAGGCGTTGGCGGATGCCGAGGCCGAGCTCGGCCATTATCCGCCGCTGGTCTTCGCAGGCGAAGCACGCGCGCTGACCGCCGATCTGGCGCAGGTCGCGGCGGGCAAGGCCTTCCTGCTTCAGGGCGGCGATTGTGCGGAGAGCTTCGCCGAATTCCACCCGAACACTATCCGCGATACGTTCCGCGTCCTCCTCCAGATGGCGGTCATCCTCACTTATTCGTCGAAGCTGCCGATCCTCAAGGTCGGTCGCATGGCGGGGCAGTTCGCCAAGCCGCGCTCGACGCCCACCGAAACGATCGACGGTGTCGAACTGCCCTCGTATCGCGGCGACAACGTCAACGATATCGCCTTCACGCCGGAGGGTCGCGCGCCCGATCCGCAGCGGATGGTCAAGGCGTACAGCCAGTCCGCCGCAACGCTCAACCTGCTCCGCGCCTTCGCGCAGGGCGGCTATGCCAATCTCGCGCAGGTCCATGCCTGGACGCTCGATTTCATGGGCCGCAGCCCCTGGGCCGCGCAATATCAGCAGGTCGCCGATCGGATCGGCGAGGCGCTGGGCTTCATGGCGGCGTGCGGAATCAATCCCGAGACCGTGCCGCAACTGCGCGCGACGAGCTTCTACACCAGCCATGAGGCCCTGCTGCTCCAATATGAGCAGGCGCTCACCCGGCGCGATTCGCTGACCGGCGATTGGTATGGCCTTTCGGCGCACATGCTGTGGATCGGCGACCGGACGCGCTTCGAAGGCTCGGCGCATGTCGAATATCTGCGCGGCGTCGGCAATCCCATCGGTCTCAAGTGCGGGCCGAGCCTGGAGCCCGATGCGCTGCTGCGCCTGCTCGATACGCTCGATCCCGCGCGCACGCCGGGCCGCATCACGCTGATCACGCGCTATGGCCACGACAAGATCGAGGCGCACCTCCCCAGGCTCGTCCGCGCGGTCAAGCGCGAGGGGCGCCCGGTCGTCTGGAGCTGCGATCCGATGCACGGCAATGTCGTCAAGGCCGCCAACGGCTATAAGACGCGGCCGTTCGATCGCATTCTCGACGAGGTGCGCGGCTTCTTCGCGGTGCACCGCGCCGAGGGCACGCACGGCGGCGGCATTCATGCCGAGATGACCGGACAGAATGTCACCGAATGCACCGGCGGCGCGATCGCGGTGACGGAGCAGGGGCTCGCCGATCGCTACCACACGCATTGCGACCCGCGCCTCAACGCGGGGCAGAGCATCGAGCTCGCCTTCCTGCTCGCCGAAATGCTCAATCAGGAAATGCGCGAACGCGAGAAGGCCGCCGCTTAGGTCTATCTTGGTGACGCTGAAACTCTCGTCACCCCGGCCTTGAGCCGGGGTGACGTCAGCTTGAACAGGACAGCCTCTAGATTGGGATGATCTTAGAGTCCGTCTCGAATCTCATGCGTAACGAGCTATGCGGCGGATGAGCATTGCGGCTGATGCGGCGTAGAGGA
>NZ_CAHJXD010000161.1 GCF_903644055.1 Sphingomonas bacterium
GCGGCCTCGCTCACTGGCCCGCGGGCGCCTGGCCCGAGAGCTGGCGCGCCAGCGCGGCGATCGCGGCGGGATTGCGCTTGACCGTCACCACGGCGCGCGCGGCACGCGCGAACTGCTGGAGATATTCATCGCCGATGCCCTGCGCGGAGGCGCTGCGCATCTGAGTCGCGACGGGCGCGATCATCGCGGGATCGCCGGGGGCGATCTGCGCGAGGCGGACGACATACCAGCCGCCCGGACCCGGCGTCATCGCGACGCCGCCGGGGGAAAGCCGGAACAGGATGCGCAGCGCGGGCGGCACCTGCTGGAGGCGGCTGACGTCGAGCTCGCTGGCGTTGGCGGGCTTGGGCGCGTCCAGCCCGGCGGCGGCGAGCGCCGCGGGCATCGGCGTCCCGGCCTTGACCTTGTCGATCAGGCCCTGCGCGATCGTCCGGGCGGCGCCGGCGGCGCGATCGACCATGAGATCACGGGCGACGTTGCCGCGCACCCGATCGAACGGCACGGGCGCGGAGGGCAGGATGCTGCCGACGGTGAGCAGCGCCGCCCCCGCCGCGCCGATCGGCTCCAGCGTCGGCGGATCCTCCGGCGTCGCGAGGAAGGCGGGCTTGAGCAAGGCGGTCAGCACGGCATCGGGCTTGAAACCCTGCACGCCGGGCGCGGCGCCGTTGCCGAGGATCGGCGGCGTGGCGACGATCGTCAGCCGATTGGCCTTGACGATATCGTCGAAGGTCGCGCCATCGTTGAGCCCATCCTCGATCTTGCGGCCCAGCGCGGCGAGCGCGGCGGCCTTCCTGGTCTCGGTCAGCGCGGCCGCGATCTCGCCCTTCACGGCGTCGAGCGATCGCGCGGGCGTGGCGACGATCGCATCGACGTGGACGACGTGCCAGCCGAGCGTGGATTTCAGCGGCGCGGTATCGCCCCCCTTGCCGACGGCGAAGGCGGCATCGGCGATGGCGGCGGTGCTGGAGCCGGCGAAGGCCGCCTTGGTGAGCGTGCCGAGCGCGGTATCGGCGGCGGCGAAGCCCGCGTCGGCGGCGGCCTTGGCGAAGGGCGTGCCGGCGGCGAGCTTGGCGGCGAACACTTTGGCGGCGGCCTCGTCGGGCAGCACCACCTGGGACAAGGTGCGCGTCTCGGTCGCGGCATATTTGGCGGCATCGGCGCGATATTGCGCGGCGATCTCGGCGTCGGTCGGCGCGGGCGTGGCGATGCTGTCCGGACCGACGGGCGCGTAGCGGATCACGCGACGCTCGGGCAGGGTATAAGCGGGCAGATGCGCCTTGTACCACGCCTGGATATCGGCGTCCGAGGGCGCGGGCACCGGCTTCAAGGGCACGAAGCCGACCTCGCCGATCCGCCGCGCGACGAACAGCCCCGCATAGGTGCGCGCGATGCCGATCGGCATCGTCGTGCCCGCCGCCATCGGCACGAGCAACTGGCGGCGCAGCAGATCGCCGCGCAGCCCCTCGCGCAGGCTGGCGAGCGTGAGATGCTGCTGCGCGAGCAAAGCCTGCATCTGCTTCTCGTCGAACTTGCCCGCGGCGTTGAGGAAGGCGGGGATGGCGGCGATCTGCGCATCGATCAGGCGATCGCTGACGGCGATGCCGTTCTTCCGGCCCCAGACCTCGATCGCGCGGCTGCCGATCACGCGATCGACGAGCGGATCGAGCCCGCCGGTCTGGCGGAGCAGCGCCGCCATATCGATCGCGGGCTGCTGCTGGCGGACGCGCGCGAGCTCGCTCTGCGCGCTGCGCTGAAGTTCGGTGGCGCGGATCGGCTCGCCGCCGACGCTCGCGACGACATCGGGATCGCCGGTGCCGCCGCCGCCGAACGGCGAATTGACGCCCGTGACGATGAAGGCGACGACGAGGATCGCCAGCAGCGCGATGACGATCCACGAGCCGAGCGCGCGGCGAAAGAATCCAAGCATCAAATCTTCCAGAACAGGACCCCGCCGCCCATAGGCCGCGCCACCCGGCCTGCCAAGCTGGCGCCGGCGGCCCGCGCTACCCCTCCCGCCCCACTCCTCCCCTCGTCACCCCAGCGAAAGCTGGGGTCTCGTGCCGCAAGCCGTGCGCTTATTTCGTGAGATCCCAGCTTTCGCTGGATGGACGGAGGATGGACTTCCAGGGGGAAAGCAGGTCGTGCATGACGAAACAAGCTGAGCGCACTATCTCGCCTAAATGGCCTCCCCCGAAATCGACGCGCTGACGCAGGCGCTTGCCCGTCTGCCGGGGCTGGGGCCGCGATCGGCGCGGCGGGCGGTGCTGCATCTGCTCAAGCGGCGCGAGGCGGCGATGGCGCCGCTGCTGCGCGCGCTGGAGGCGGTCGCCGACAAGCTTGCGACCTGCGCGGTCTGCGGCAATGTCGATACCAGCGATCCCTGTTCGATCTGCGCCGATCCGCGCCGCGACGCGCGGATGCTGTGCGTGGTCGAGGAGGTGGCGGACCTGTGGGCGCTCGATCGCACGCGGCTGTTTCCGGGGCGCTTCCATGTCCTCGGCGGCCGGCTTTCGGCGCTGGAGGGGGTGCGGCCCGAGGATCTCAGCGTCGACATGCTGGTCGGACGGATCGGGCGGGGCGGGATCGACGAGGTGGTGCTGGCGATGAACGCGACGCTCGAGGGGCAGACCACCGCCCATTATCTCGCCGAGCGGATCGAGCGCTTCCCGGTGCGCGTCACGCAGCTCGCGCATGGCCTGCCCGTCGGCGGCGAGCTCGATTATCTCGACGAGGGGACGCTGGCGCAGGCGCTCCGGGCGAGGCGGCCGGTGGCATGAACGGAATCGGGCATGAGATCGGCGTGCTCGCGACGATCGGCGCGGTCTATCTGCTCGCGGTGGCGAGCCCCGGACCCAATTTCTTCCTCGCGACGCAGCTCGCGCTGGCGGGGCGGCGAGCGCTGGGCCTGCGCGCCGCGCTCGGCATCGCGGCGGGGG
>NZ_CAHJXD010000162.1 GCF_903644055.1 Sphingomonas bacterium
GGCCGCGCGCCCACAAGGCGCGCGGCCGATTTCTGGAGCACCAAGAGGACCGGGACCGCTCGCGCGGTCCCGGCCTCCCCGTCATTCGGCAGCGACGGCGTAGGACATTTCGTCCTCAACCTCCGCTCCAGCAGCGGCCTCCACGTCGGACGGCTGGTCGCCGTCCAATATCGTCTCGATCTCGGCCTCGGCCTCCACCGTCTGCGTTTCGGACTGCGCGGTGCGGAGAACAGTCGGCAACCATCCCGTCCCGACAAGAAGCTGCTCGGCGGCTTGCGCCATATCCGGCTTCTTCATGTCGGCGATGCGGGCGGCAGCTTCCTCGGAAACACCCTCCGCCACGGCGGCGGTGATGTGCGCCTTGGTGACGCGGCCAAGGTAGCTGTCCACGGTCGGCGTCCAGTCCTTCGCCAAGTCCAACGCCAGCGCGGTCGCCAGCCGGTCTGCCGTTTGCAACGACCGGGGCTTTCGGTCCCACGGCAGCCGCAGCGCATTGACAGTGCGGGACGCGCAATGCGCCAGCAACGCCAGCCGCTTCTCGTCGTCCAGCCCAACGACGAAACCCCACAGGTCCGCGACGTCGCGCGGCATCCGCTCGGCCCATGCCTCGTGCGCCTCGCTCGCGCGCGCCGCCAACGGGGTGTCCTCGATCCCGTCGGCATGACTGCCAAGCGGGGTCGCGGTCGGGCGAACCTCAAGGCAGCCGGCTTCGGCATAGCTGTAGAACAACTGCGCCGTGAGGGTGTGGGTCAGCGCCACCACCGCGAGGTCGGGCCGTTCGCCAAGCGCAACGCGCAACGCGAGCGTCCGGTGAGCGGACAGGTCGCGGACAAGGCTGTCGGAAATCGGCTTGCCCGGCTCCTCGTCCTCGGCTTCGTCCATCACCTGCTCGGTATCTGGCTGCTTGTCGCCTCCTTCGTGACCGGCCTCATAGGCTTCGCCACCGTCGTCGCCCTCGGCCTGAACCTCGGGCTGCGGGTCCGCCAAGGCAATGTCCTCGGCCCGGACAAAGCCGCGTTCGACCCGCGCCGTGCCGTCGTGATTGAGGATGACGAACACGCCGCCATTGGCGATGACGTTGGGGTCGTAGGCCGACCGCTTTGCCCCGATGGTGTCGATCTCGTCGGAGATACCCTCCAACTTCTCGGCCAAATCCTCGGGCATCTCGTCATACGACGAATAGCCCTCGGCAAGCGCGTCATGCTCGACAGACAGCGCCTCCAGCCGCGCCTCGTCCTCGTCGGACAGGGCAACCGGCAGCGGATGGAAGCGTCGCATCCCGTGAGCGTGAGGATAGTCGATATGCGCCTCGGCCCATTTCCAGCCCTCGGCCTGCACCTCGCCCGCGATGTCGCGCAGCCGTTCGATGGCGAGCGTGTCGAGCAAACCCGCATCCCCGAAATAGCCGACGCCGCCGGAGGTGAACAGGTCGCGGAGAATGACGCCACCCGCTTCCTCATACGCCTCGGCCCCGACGAACACCGCGCGCCGGTCGTCTGCGGACACGTTGCTCGCGGTCATGTCGCGCCGGATAATCCACGGCTCGCGGTTGTGATGCAGATTCTCGAACACCTGCTCCTGCCGGGCATGGTCTTCGGAGATCGCGAACGCCATCAGCTGATCGAGCGTCAGCCCGTTCTCGCGATAAACCTGCAACAGCTTGGGGCTGACCGCGCCAAGGCGAAGCCGCTGCTTCACTACGGTCGCAGACACGCCGAAGCGCGCGCCGATCTCCTCCGCGCCATAGCCCTTGCTCTCCGCCAACTCGCGGAACCGCTCGAACTGATCGGCCGGGTGCATCGCTTCGCGGGTGACGTTCTTGTCTAGGCTGATCTCGGCGGGATCGTTCTCGGTATCGAGATAGCAGCGGATCGGCTGCGTCTTCTTAATCTGCTTGCGCTTTGCGCGAAGCAACTGCGCCAGCCTGCGGCCCTCACCGGCGGTAACGAGATAGTAGCCGGTCGGCGTCCCATCTTCCCGAACCTCCGGCTCGATCACGAGGTTCTGGATCATCCCCTTGTGCTGGATGCTCCCCGCCAGCGCCTCGATGGTCGCTTCGCTGTGCGGCACCTTGCGCGCGTTGTTGGGAGACTTTTTCAGCTTGTTCAGCGGCACGAAAATCTCGACGCCACTGACGGCTTCGGTCTGAACGGTATCGGTCATCTTACTGCTCCTTGGGCTTGGGTTTCGCGCAGCGAAGCGCCGCGCTGAAACCCTGCCCGTCGGCGAGACCGGGGGTGCAACCGGAGTGGGCGGCTTTGCGGGGAACCGGCTGCACGGAACGCGAAGCGTGGAGGAAGCTGGGCGGAAGCCGCTCCGAAGGGCGCCGGGGGCAGAGCCCCAAGCAACCACGCCGCGCCAGCGGCGCCAACGCAAGACGCACCCTTGAGGCGACCGGCCGGCGCGGCGGCGTGCGCGCGGGCCTGGGGGCCAGCCGTCGCCGCGCCCTCCGGGCAGAGCAAGAGTGCCACGCGGTCGCGAAAGCGCGCGCACCCTGTCGGCTTCGTCAGAAGCCGCAGCGTGCGCTCGATTAAAACCGCGTGCCATCCGGGGCGTTGCGGGGCCCCGCCCCGCAGAAGGGGTACGGCCAGACCTTGGCTGGCCGTCAGGGGAAGGCGTTCCCCACCATCTTAATTGGCACCGGCGGAACAGCGCATCGCGGCGGCAACGATACACAACCTTGGTCATAGTCGCTCGGCATGCTGAACATGCGCCTGAAGGACTTCTATGACATCTGGGCGATAGCGGGATCGTTGGCATTCTATGGCGCCGTGCTGTCGCGCGCACTTCAGGCACCTTCGATCGCCGTCAAACCCCGTTGCCCCGCCGAGACGTCTCCGGCGCTCACGCCCGGCTTCGCGCATGAAAAGCAGGCGCAATGGACAGCGTTCCTGCGGCGGACCGAAATCGCGCCGGCGCCCGAACCATTCACAGCCGTTCAGGCGCAGATCGCCAAGTTGGTCATGCCACCCCTTTTAAGGCTCGTCGATGGCGGCAGCTTCAAGGGCAAAATGGCCAATCGCTGGCCCATGGCTAGGTACAGACACGTAGCAATATCTTGCCGGTTGCCAATTTGGTCAGCTGATCACTTCGTTCAGCCGCACTAGATGGTCGAGGATCTGCAGATCGCTTGCGTTTTCGGGCAAACCTGCGGCAACGAGAATCGCCGCATCAAGCGTTTCGATAAGGGGATGGGTCTGCCAAGCGAGCAGATATCGCTCGCCGTCAAATTCGGAAGGGGGAGAACTACGTGTGTCTTCATCGATGTTGCGGATGACGCGCTCAAGAGCGTCTTTGGAGCGACGTAATCTCAACTGCGCCGGCCCGTCGTCGTGCCGCTGGACCTCGAAGGCGTCGGGCATCGGAAAGGTTTCGAATGTCCCGGACACGGAGAAACGCGACATCCAGCTCGTTGACCTCGATGTGGTTGCGCGTGCCCAGACGGCGAACAGTCGGGAAGAAAGCAGCGCGGGCACCGAAGCGTCACCGGCGAACAGAAACATTCGCTGCGAAGGAACCTCATCCCAGTCGATTTCGGCGAGCGCTACCGGAAGCTGTCCGTCTTCGATGACGAATCGTCGCACCTTTCCGTCAGGGACCGTCCAGGCGACCCGGAGATCGCCCGGTCGCTTAGGGGGATATTGCGGGTTCTCCGGGTTCAGACCCAGTTGCTCGCTCAGCGCCAATGCGCCTCCATCTCCCTGCCGACAGGCGGTCTGAAAATCGGCCCAGGGCAGCACGAAGTCCGGGATCGGCGGCTTCAGCTCATCGTTTCCGCGGTTGATCGACGCGCGATAGCGACGGACGCTGTCGAACAGCGTCGATTCCGAAGAAAATCGCCATCTCTCATATTGGTGGCGCTCAAGCCGGATCACGTCGCGGGGGTCGAGCCCACGGGTAGCAAAGCTGCGATTGCCCGGCATTCTGTGCAGCGACGGCAGAGAGATCTCTTCGGGCAACGATCCGGCATCCGACCAGCCTTTCTTGAAGATGCGCGCGATCGCATCGCGGTCGGTGTAGCGCGCAACTGGCCAGTTCTCCTCCGCCGCGACCCGCAGGGTTTCTAGCGACGGCGCTTCCGCCAGTACCATAAGCCGTTCGCTTGGCCCTTCTTTAGAGGCGCGCAGCGTCGCCACCCCGACAGGATGGCGGAGAGAAGCAGTCAGTCTCTCGGGAACGTCCCGCCCAACGCGGTTGCGGCGTATTCCCTTCGGCGCTTCCCGATGACCGATTTCATCGACCACCGCTTCGGCAAACTCCTGAAAACGAGGCCTGCGCCGCAGGATCTGGCCATAGGCGTTGCTCGCGGCCGGCTTCCTGCGCGCTACGTTTCGCATCTCAAAATAGAACGGGAGAGCGACGTCGTCGTGCCCCCCGCGAAGCATGAGAGGTAGTCCGCTAGCCTCCGACGCAAGCTCTGCGGTGTCGGTCAGGGGGTCGGCTCGCTGACCGCTGCGTGCGGCGAAGGTCAGCATCGTCGGCCCGTCATGTCGTCCATTACGCGTCAGATGCCGGCTGACCGGGTTGTCGCCCGCGCACAGCATCGCTGCACCGATCACGCTGTCCGCGATCCGACGGTCCAGCGATCGCCGCTGATTGCCAGACCAGAACGGGGAGCGCGCGATCGACGTGTCGATGATGGTATCGAACCCGAAGTTGGGCTCCTTCGGTGGCGGCCCCATCAGCACATCGGACGGTTCCTCCAGTGGCAACGCCGGTGCGAGGAGTCTGATCTGCGGATGAGATCCCGAGGTGAGCGCACGGCGGACGTCGGCATACTGCCGCGATTTCGCGTTGCCGGTGATGGCGTCATCATCCGCAAGCCAAACGATGGCGCCATATGCCGAGAAATCCTTCGGCATGTTCCTGCCGTCGGCGACGTCGATGGTCGGTC
Organism: Sphingomonas bacterium; assembly: GCF_903644055.1. GTDB lineage: Bacteria > Pseudomonadota > Alphaproteobacteria > Sphingomonadales > Sphingomonadaceae > Sphingomonas_I. The sequence continues at coordinate 4,895 of NZ_CAHJXD010000162.1, forward strand.
GGCGGCTCGAATCGGGCCAGCCCCTTCGGGAATCGAACTGTCGCACCGAATATTCCGGAACACGGTAAGGGCTGCCGCTTCCCCAGTCGGGCACCCAGTCGGGCGTCTCGACATGCCGGGCGACCCGTTCGGCTCTCGGCCCAGAGAAGATGATCAGAACATCGCTTCCACGGTCCATCCACGCATCATCCCATTCGGTGCGTGGCGGAGGGGCAAAATCCGGCTCCATGACGGCGCTGGTCGGACCGGACAGGCCGATGTCGAGGGCCTCGGCGAGCGCGGCGAGACTCTCGTTCAGCTTGGACAGAACGTCGGCCTTCGCCAGCGCTTCGCCCAATGCCTCAGGAAGTTCAATGCTCATGGTGCCGTCATCGACGTCGACGATCTCGGTCTGCGAGATCAGCGCCCGGATCGTCGGTTTGAGTTCAGCATCGCGCGCGATATGCCGCAGCGCCACCATGGTCCGCTGTCTCAAAAGCGTGTCGCGCAGCCACACATGCGCCTCGTCGGCGCCAAACGCGGCGGTGAGATAGTCGATCGCCGTCCGGGCGATCTCCGCGGTTCCGAGCCGGCCGGAATGCAGTGCAAGATCAAGCAACGTCAACGGCGCATGAGCCCGCATCTCGGGTATCTTGTCCTGCAGCGCATCCAACAACTCATCGGCAGTGCCGACGAGTACGGCGCTCTCCCAGAGAAACACGTCGACCCAATGATCGCCGACGGCGACTTCCTGAAGCTCGGCCTCCGGCAGATGTTCGATCTCATGGGCTTCGTAGATTTCGAACTCGACGATCCTACCGGAATGGTCCGCATCGATCGAGCAGACCGCCGTATACCAAGTGTTGGAGCGAGGCCCCGTCGAGAAACAGGGCAAGGCAAAACCGTGCGGCATGAGCGGGACATACCCCGCCAGGAACAACTTCTGCGGAGAGTCGTCGGCTGTCACAGCAGCTTGTTGTCCGAGAGCCATTTCTTCGCGATCCTTGCAATCTCCTCCTGAAACTCGTTCGGGGCGGTATTGGGCTGCCAGTCGTAGGTCTTCCAGGCCACCTCTTCCGCTTTCAACCGATCCATGAACTGCTTATTCGAGACGCTTGCATCCTCAAGGTACTGCTTGGGCAGGATGGCGAGCAGGACATTGCCTTTGAGCGGGACGTTCTGATCGGTCGCGATCTCCACCGCGGATGCCCGCTTGTCGGGCTGGTTGCTTCCGGTCCGGGCTAGGCGGGCGATGTCGACGAAACCGCGCGTGACGGTCTCATGCTGCGGCACACCGTCAAGAATGTCTCGACGCAGCTCGCCCTCGAAATAGGCGTCCAAAGTCGCGAATGCCCAGCCGATATGGCCCACTGCGGCCTCGTGGCTGGGAGCGAGCTCATAGTCTTCGAGATAATCGTGAGGATCGGCCTGTGGCGCAAAGACCCCGGATTCCGCCCCACCGGTATCGAAGGGGTAGACATGATAGGGCGTGGGCACCGCGTCCGGCGACAGGATGAACACGAAGGGAAAGCGGTTGATCTGGTGGGACTTCGCATCCCCGTCCTTGCGACGATAGGCGGGCCGAAGCACGAAGAAGTACAGCAGCGGCACCTTGCCGAAGACCGGGCATGGGGAGGTCTGCAGCTGCCGGGCGGCCACGATCTCGCGTGCGATGCCGACCGCGGTGACGTGCACGAGCGGGAGCTTGTCCGGCAGTGCGCCCTTGGCCCCCCGGGCGCGCAGCCGCCGGTCTGCTGCGGTACCGCGTCGGCGGGGCAGGCCCCCATTCTTCTTCCCGGCCATCTATCGACGCCCCCGCGGACACCTTGCGATCGCGGCCCTCATGCTTCGACGCCGTCGCGGTCGAGCAATCCAGCCTGTCGCACCGCGTTGATCGCATCGAGCGCAGGTCGCGCCTGTTTGGGTGAAGGCTTGCGCTCCCAACCGCCTGCGGCATAGCTCGCGAGCGTGCGGCAGATCCCGGCGGTCTTCCAGTGAATGGTCTTGGACTGCTGTCCCTTTTCCGCCGCCTCCAGCCAGTCCTGGCTCGAGATTTCCATACATCGCCGCACACGTTCATAATCTTCGGCTGAAAGCTCCTGGGCTTTTCCTGTCGCGCCGGCAGCGGACGCAGTACCGGCGTTGATGAGTTCGGGCGGCAGGGGGTCCGAAAGCGGGGGCAACTGGTCGCGGACCTCGTTCCAGCAGTCTTCCTTCTTGAACCACTCGCCCGGGTTGCGCTGCCCGGCGGTCGTGCGAAGCAGCACATCAATCTGCGGTGCCCACTGGCGGATGAGTCCTTCCAATTCGGGTGAAATAGCCTGTCGCTTCCAGATCCCTTCGAAATCGATGCGGCCGCCCGTCCGGTGCGATAGTCCGGACATAATGTAGGCCACGATCTGTGCGCGATATGCCGGGAACTTCATGAGACGGATCAACCGCTCGGCCGAACGGTACAGCACCGTGATCGCGATGAGCTTGCGAAACCATGCATCGTCAGGGGCAGATGGCGGATTGTCCTTCATCCGTTGCATGAAATACTGGAAATTCTTCTGGCCACCGAGGCACACCCGGAACGGCAGCCCCGACCAGGCGTGGAGGTAACGGGCGAGATCCAGCTTGCTCAGCCGCCGGGTCTTGGGCGTCTGAACGCGGAAGCTCTGCTGATCGGTCTTGCGATAGGACGCCTTCTGCTCAGCGGCCAGATAGGAACCACGGGCACGCTCGTAGAACCAGCGGCCGCGGCCGTCGTCGAGCCACATGTTGTTCGCGAGCGTCTCCACCTCCTGATGAAACGGGTCGCTCGCGGAGAAATCCGCCAGCTGCACCGTATTCTGGCGGTTCGCCGCGCGCGACACCGAGCTCACCATCGTGCTGAGATCGCCGTCCGTGACATGGATGATCTTGACCGGCACCTCGACGCCGTCGAGCCGGATGCTTTCCTTCCAGCGGGCGCGGTGAAGGGAGGCGGTCGTCTGACCACCATTGACGATCTGCAGACCGAGAAGCTTGCTGATATGCTCGCGGCCCATCGCATCCTTTTCCAGGACGATGTCATCGACGGTCGCCACGATGCCGTTGTTGAACGCCATGAACATCGACGGCTGTTCGACGATCGTCCGGCGCAGTTCCGCATTTACGCTTTTGCGGCCCTGAATGCCGAGAAATGCGCGCACGTTCAGCTCGAGCAGTCTGACGCCGTAGCGATGGTAGATGCGTGAGAGCACGTCGCCTGGCAGCACGGCGAGATAGGCCTCGTAACCCCCGTCACCCGGCCGGACGTGGAGGCACGGCAACGTGCCGCCGGTCAGCTGCTTCAGATCGACCGTAATGTCGGAGCGGGTTTCGCCTTCGCCGAGGATCCGGTGCAGCCTGACGATGTCATAGGCGTCATGCTCAACAAGGCGTCCGCCCCACTCCGCATCCTGCGGCAGCGAACTCGGCAGCAGCGCGTCGGTCAGCAGCGTGATCCGGATCGCCGTGATCTTGTCGGCGTCCTGCTCGATCCGGCGCGCGAGGTCGCTGGCGTCGGTGTTGGAAGGCTCAAGTTTGTCGGCGAGTCCGTCGACGGCGGCGCGGGCGAACCGGAGTGCGCGTTCGAATGCCCTCGAAACGTCTGCGGCCGGCAGCTTCGCCGACGGCACATCACCCACATGCAGCGTCGTGAACAAGTCGAGGACACCGCGTTCCTCGTCGAACGCATAGCCGTCGATGCGATAGCTCGCGCGCCCTGAATAGCCTTCCTGATGGAGATCGAAGGCCGCATCCACATGCCCCGCTTCCTCAAGGCGCTCGAGGACGATTCGTGTGAACATCTCGGACGAGAACGGCGTCGGCGCGTCTGGTCCGCTGACGGCGTCCTCAATTTCGTTCGCCAGCCCCTCGGCGAATGCGTTCAATGGGTCGTCGGTCATGTCGAACGGCTCCGGTACGCGTCGATTGTGGTGCTGGAGGGCCCGGCGAAACCTTGGACTGCGGAAAGGTCGAGCGCGTAGCTCGCGTCGATGATCGGGGCAGGCACGGCGGCTCGGGTCAGCCGCGGAAAGGCATCGACGATGCCATAGCAAACGATCTGCTGGAGCCGCGACCGCACGCCCGTTCGGGCGGCGGCGTCATCGGGCTGCAACCCGCGGCGGAGCAGCGCATTGGAGAAATCGCGTCGCATCGCCTGCGACCCGAGCAATCCGTCGATGGTCGCGATCAGCTCGTCCATCGTCTGACCTTGCGGACTCTCTACCAGGCGGACGTGCACCAGATCGAGGCGATCGAGGCCGGTGACGTCCAGCTGATCCAGGGTCGAGATTCGTACCCTCGAGCCTGGCCCCGTGGTGGTCTTCACCTCCAGGGCGTGACCGGCATTCTCAAAATCATGGAGACCATCATCCGGCGCCCGCCACGTCGCCAGCAGTTCCGGCGCGTCGAGAAGGAGCGTGCTCAGCACGTACAGCTCGCCGAGGAGACCGATGACATCTGATCGATCCATGCCGCTGGCAAGCGAACGCAGGAAGAGCCGCCATGCCTCAAGCCGATCCAGGAGCACCGTGAAAGGCTGGCCAGCCTCCGTTCCAGCGCTGAAAGTCAGCAGATCCGCGCACAGAGTCGCGAAGAGATCGCGTCGCCCACGGTCCTCCAACGACAGCACGAGCAGCTGACCTGCTTCGCCAGCCGCGCGAGCGAGCCGCATCCCGCCCACCTCGAAGCCGGCGTCCGCCACACGGCCAGGATCAGGCAGATCGAAGAGCAGACATGGCGAACCGTCCACCACACGCAGAGCGGCGTGGACGTCGAGCTGTGCCGCCTCCTCGATCCGCCGGCTGACGAACTGACGGCCGCCCGTCGCGCCGGCGAGCTCGGCCCAGTATCGCGTCATGCGTTCGATCGTCACCGTCATCGACGGGCCTGCTCGCGCTGCAGGACGGTGTTCTCGACGTAGAACTTTCGGCTTGCCGTGCTGCTTTCAGGAAAGCTGATGACAAGGCCGATAGCAGGCCCGTCGGTGTCGATCAGACCATCTTCGTCGGGATCGAGCGGATAGATGATCAACATGCCGCGGGAACTCGGGCGGATCCGTCGGATGTCCGGACCTGCCGGACGATCGGCTGGCGCGAGCCCTGTCAGGGAACGGGCACGGTTGGTCAACGCGAGAGCCTCCGCAAACTCGTGCTGCGTCAGGTCCATCGCTTCGTCCGGCGGGTTGAGGATCGATTTGACGATGTAGCGATCGGCTGTACTTCGGCGGCTCGCCAACGGTCGACGGATGATGCTGGAGAGGGTGTGGCCGGCGATTTCGATGGTCCGGCCGTCACCTGCCGCGACCAGGACGCTCCATTCCGACAGTTCCGACGGAGACTGGCGCAACTGCGTCTCGACATAGGTCGCGAGCCGCATCGCCTCGATCTCGGTGTTCTCCGGCGGAAAGGTCAGTGTCCGAAGATAGGCAGCAACGGCCTCTCCCGAGACGCCGCGCCAGAGGAGACCGGCTGCCGTTCCCCCGTCGGGGCGTGGTGCGCCGTCTTCTGGCGGGTCGAGCGATTCCAGGAAGGTTTCGGTCGCGGCGACATTCTGCTCAAGAACACCGCGCTCGGTGTACATCACCGTCTGGATCTTACCCTCGCCGGCATAGCCGGTGGGCCGTTCCACGGCATGGCGCTGCTTGTTGGAGGCGGTGACCGTCATCACACTGTGAGATTCGACCCGCAGGCCGTAATCCTTCGGCGTCTGCAGCATCAGACGCATGTGGGCGAAGTCGGCGCGGAGATCCTTGCTGGCAGTGGCGACGTGGCGGAACCAGTCTTCCATGTCCGGGGTGGTGTAGAGGCGGCAGATGTCCGCGAAGCCGCGTCGATAGCCGAACCACCGCCCCATCTGCAGCAGGCTGTCATACTGCTTGGTGATCCGCAGGAAGTAGCTGACGCTGAGACCCTCAAGCGTCAGACCGCGCGAGAGCTTGTCGCCGCCGATCGCGATCACCGAAAGCCCGGTTTCCTTGTAGCGGTCATAGTCCAGACCTGCCTTGGAGCGGCCATTGGCGACGATGACCTGGATCTTGTCGCCCGAATCCGCGAGCGCGCGCCGGACATCCGCCCATTCGACGGGCACGATGCCGCGATCGAACACCGTGCCCGTCAGTGCCGCGCCGGTGGGCACGAAGTCCGAGGTCCAAAGAGCTTCGAGTTCGGCAAGCGTCTCCGCATCGTTGCCGGAAATCCGGGCGCGGAGATCGTCAAGATAGCGGATGACCTGCGCATAGACCTGATCGTGCACGTCGACGTATCGCGACACGTGGATCAGCATCGAGTTGTGGGCGGTCGGCCTGCCCCGTGCCACCCGGACCGCGCATCCAATGACGAAACACCGGACGGCCTCCCGCAACGTCGGGGGGAGCTCGTCGCGGCCTTCGAAGCGAGGTCGCAGCGTCTTGTCATGAACGTCGGGAATCCAGGATTCAGCCGCTTGGTTGACGTAGCGGATCAACGGCAATCCGGCGTGTGCGCCGTCATTCGTGCCGAACACCGCTGCCGGTCCGAAATAGTCGTCAGGAGGCGTCAGCGAGAAGATGAACGTCGAGGGGAAGAGGTCGAAGCCATAGGCGTCGGCGGCGCGCTCGTCGTGGATCAGGATATTGGCGAACGGCGTCGCCGTGTAGGCGACATAGGCTGACCGCGCGAATGACCCGAGCAGCTTGCGGATCTCACCGTTGATCTTGGTCGGATCATAGTCCTCATCGAACGTGCCGTCGGGCAGCGTGGGTTGATCCTTGGTGTCGATCGAGGCCTGATCCGCCTCGTCGTCGATCAGGAGGAGCGGCGCCGCTCGGAAATCCTCGCGCAGCTTTCGGATCCAGCCGTTGAGATTGCGAAGGATGGTCGCGTTCTTCTTGACGACGAACAGGCAGGGTTGATCGAGCGGAGCGAAATTCGCCTGCCGCGCGAAGGCGATGTTGAAGTCACCGTTCGATGCTGCATGGGTCAGGCTGCCCACGGGCAGAGGCGGCGGCATCAGTCCGACGCCGATCGCCCTCATGCGGCCGTCAGCCTGCTGATCGGGACGGGTATCATATCCGAGAAAGTCGAGTTCCATGCGGAACTGGGTCTGGAGCCGCAGCAGATTGTGCATGCCGGCAAGCACAATGATGACGCGGTAGCCGGCATCCACCGCGCGGTTGATGACCCCGGCATAATGCGCGGTCTTCCCGGACTGGACGTCGCCGACGACCAGACCGCGCCAGTTCCACGGCCCGTCACGGGTCGGATCATCAAGGAGTTCGACGACGCGCGCCGTGCTGTCGCGAAGCTCTCCCACGGATTGGACCGGCCACTCATCCTCGGCGAGCTTCTGAAGATAGCGGCTCATGAAGGGGCCGGGCTTCCGACGGTCGCCGACATACCATTCAGACGGCAGCGTGCGATCGACGAGCCCGATGGCCGCGCCCTGCTGTACCACATAGGCGATCTCGAGAACGCGCATGATGTCGGCGATCTCGATGGCGGCGAAGACGCGACCTGTTCGCCGCTCGACCATCGGTCGGACGGCGTCGATCGCCTCGCTGATCGCCCCGCGCTCGATCGGTTGATCGTCGGTCGACGTCAGCAGCTGTCGCGCCATGTTGAGCAGCGTGGTCTTGGGATCGTTGCTCACGGATGCTCCTTCAGATGTACGAGGACCCGCGCCCGGACGGCCGGCGTGTCAATGCGAAGTGTCTTGAGAAGCGCGTCGAGCAGGTCTTCCGAGGCGCCTTTGGCCGACGATCGCAGGACGAGCGCCAATTCGTCGACGAGGGCGGGATCAACGGGTTCCTGAGCGGTCGCCTCATCGGCGCCTTCGGAGACGTCGAGCCAGATGCGCTCGATCGGCACCGAGCGCTCTATCAACGTCAACGCAGCTGAGAACAGCCCTGGATCGAACGTGGCCGGATCGGACAGTCTCGTGATCACCGGATGATCGCGCGCGATGCGATAGCGCCGCTTTCCCGACAGTCGTTCTTCGACCCAGAGTCCCGCCACGTCTGCAGGGCGGGAAGGCCCACGCACATTGCCGCCACGCCACGCGAAGACCTCGCGCGCCACCTCCCTGCAGGTTGCCCCGATCCCCGAGAGCCTCGCCCGCATCGCGGCGGGCGGGCGCGCGGCCGACTTCCTCACGTCGATGCGCCACGCCGCGTCGGCCTTTGACGGCAGATCGACGGCGATGCGCGCCAAGCGGCTGCTTTCCTCCTTGGTCCAGGCGCGGGAGCCGCCGAGGCCGAGCCAGCTGCCCGCGACGACGAGGCGCTTCGCCCGATAGACATAGAATCCCTGCCGTTCCGCCCAACTGCCCGGACCACCCGCCGCCGCGTATTCCGCTTCATTCGCGAACCGGTCGCGATGTGGCAGGACGAAGGGCGCTACGTGGACGCCGGCGGAGCCGCTTCCGACCCGTCCCGCTGCGAGCGTTCTGGTTGCAGGATGGGTGCGCAGCATGGGATCCCAGCCCTCCACGGCGCGCTCGTTGACCACGATCGCCAGACGGCGGGCATCCAGCGAAAGGAAGCGGTGGAAGACCATCGCAAAATGCGCTCGAACGTCCTGGATCTTCGCGTAGAAGCCCTCCTCGTCCAGACCGTAAAGTCCTCCGATTTCGTCCATTGCTTCAAGGACCAGCATGGTCCCGCTGACGTTTCGCTCCAGTGTGGTGAGCTGCTTGATGCCGATCGGCATCACCTCGGTCTGTACCGTCCATCGATCCGTCCGGCGGACCTCGTCGACATCCCACATCATGCTGTGCGTGATGCCGTCCTGGCGCGAGATGACGGTGAGCCGCCTGCATTGTGAGAGCGATGCCGTCTTCAGGCCCAGGCCGAAACGGCCGAGGTCGTCGGGGTCCCGGTCCACCGATGGCCCCACGCCGCCGAAGCGCATCGCCTCTTCAAGCTTGTCCGGCGCCATGCCCCGACCATCGTCGAGCAGGATGATTCTCGGATCGCCATCATTCCATTCGATATCTAGTGAAATGACGCCGGCGCCGGCTGCGATGCTGTTGTCGACGAGATCTGCAAGGGCGGTTTCCGGGGAATAGCCCAGGCCGCGCAGGGACTGCAGCAACGCCGACGCCGTCGGAATGATGTCAAGCTGCGGCAATCTTCTGCATCCCCCCGGATTTACTGTGCTGTTCCGTCGGTTATTGACCGCCGCACGGTCCCTGTCGACGGCCAGCGTTGATTTCTCCCGAAATGAACCAATCTGCCGGCGTGTTCTATTGACGCGCAGCTAGGCACATGAAGGTCACGCCGCGCGCCTGCGACTGCCTGCAAGAACCGCCCGCGCGGCGCCGGCCGCAAGCTCTGCCTTCAGATGACGCGCGACCGCCAATGCCAGGAGCGGAGGCACCGCGTTCCCGATCTGACGGAACGCGGCATTCATCGCGCCCGCGAATCGGAACCCGTCGGGGAAGGACTGCAGACGCGCCGCCTCCCGCACCGACACGGTGCGCTGCTGCCTGCTGTCCCAGTGGATATGGGAATAGGTGTCCTTGCCCATATGCGCGGTCAGCGTGCGCGACGGGGAGGTAGGTTCCAGCTTCCACCATTTGTTCGGGAACTTGCCCGGGTCGTAAGGTGGCACGCAGCTGCGCCGCGCTTCCTCGTAGCGGATGCTGCCCCTGCGGGGACGGGACTGTTCGGCCTTCAGCTTCTCGGCAAAGATCTCCTCGGCGATCTTGAGCGCCGTCGGGTAGTCAGCGCCGGTCGGCATCCGGCGGAAGATCGCGAAGTCGCGCGGAGTCAGGCGCACGACGTGGCCGTCAACCTGGGAGCCGGTGCCGAAGCCCTGCCATTTGCGCATCTGAGTGGCATAGGATGGCAGGGAAGCCGACGAGCGATAGGGCAGAAAATCGCCAACCTTACGTCGCCGCATGGTGACGGGATCGCGATAATGCTCCGAGATATAGGGGAGGTCCGATAGTGCCGCCTTCACCGACACGGCGCCGGGCAGACCATCCGCGGCCACCGGAATCGGATGAAAATGCGAGTTGTGGGTCGGAATATATTTGAGCGCGACCGTCCGGGCACCCTCGTAGCCCGATGGCAGCTCAGCCGCGTGGCTCGGTGCGGGAAAAGTCGGCACATATCCAAGCCTGCGATCGACGGCGACGAGAAACAGACGCTCACGAAGCTGGGGTACGCCATAGAATGCGGCATTGAGGAGCGTGTAGCGCGTCTCATACCCCATCTCATCGAGAGTTTCGCAGATCTCCTCGGGAATGTTGTGGCCGCCGAAATTCAGGATGTCAGGAACATTCTCGATCAGGATCACGACGGGCTGGACCGTTTCGACATATTCGAGAAAGCGTCGATACAGCTGCGCGCGCGGATCGTTGCGGAACGCCTCGTCGTCTCCCGTGATGGAGCGCAGCTTCGACCGTCCTATGCGCGCAAACGCCTGACAGGGCAGCCCGGCGGCAAGAATGTCGAACGCCTCGCCTGGATCGCCGAGATTCAGATCGGCCGCCAACGTCTCAGGGCCGCACGCGACCATGTCCCGAGGCGCGGTCCAAGCCTCCGACGCGCCGTCGGACGGCGCGAGATTCATGGAATAGCTGGCGGCGGCGGTCTGATCGCTTTCGACATGGGCTACAAGTTGAAAGCCCGCGGTCTGCAGCCCAAGCGACATTCCGCCGCAGCCCGAACACAGCTCGAGCACGCGTGGTGCAACGCCATCGGCGATGCGCTCTATCTTCGTCAGACGCAGTGCGGACGAGATCACGCCGCGTCCACCACGAGATGCCTGAGCCGATCCGGCAGGTCGGCCGCCGATGCCTCGCATTCCCAGACGATGACGGGATCCCAGCCAGCGGCGAGAAGTTTTGCCTGCGCGGCGACATCCCGCTCGACGTTGCGGGCGAACTTCTGCTGCCAGAAGGCGGCGTTCGACTTCGGCGTGTAGGCCTTTCGGCACTCTGAATGCCGATGCCAGAAACAGCCGTGCACGAACATTGCCTTACGGCGCCGGACGAAGACGAGATCCGGGCTGCCAGGAAGGTCCTTGCGGTGGAGTCGGAAACGCAGTCCCAACGAATGTGCGACCCGCCGCACCATCATCTCAGGCTTCGTATTCTTGCCGCGGATTCTGGACATGATGACGGAGCGCTGCTCCTTCGTCACCGTATCCATTCCGCGTTCCCCTGCTGTTCCTGCCCTACCATAATGAGAAACGGTGTAACGCGCCAGCGTCACTGTCTGACCTGCGAGCGAAAGGCGCTGGGAGCATAACCAAAAAGCAGTATCCCAGGTGAGCAGCTTCGAAAGGGTGTCAGGCGGCCCGAGCTCCTATGCTCCACGCACATTTAAGGACATTGGTGATTGCCCGGTGATTACAATGGCTAAATACGTCGGCAAAAATTCCGTATTTTTCGTATTTATTTCAGATCGATACGGCGGATTTAGGTCTGAGGTGTGGTACTTCCGATATCGGCGTATTTAGCCGGCGACGTGGAATTTCCGAGATGATGGCACCATGGCGATAGCAGAGCTCGAGCGCCCGGCGGGCACCGCCGCGGACTGGACCGTCCCGCAAAATTGGTCGCGCTACACCGCGGTAGAGCATGCGACCTGGGACAGGCTGTTCGCGCGGCAGGCCCGCATGCTGCCCGGACGCGTGGTGCCCGAATTCCTCGCCGGACTCGATATATTGCGCCTGTCCAGGCCGGGCATCCCCGACTTCGCGGAACTCTCCGAACGGCTGATGGCGGCGACCGGATGGCGGGTCGTCGCCGTGCCCGGCCTGATCCCCGACGAAATCTTCTTCGATCACCTCGCCAACCGGCGTTTCGTCGCGGGCAATTTCATCCGCGCGCCGGAACAGCTCGACTATCTGCGCGAGCCCGACGTCTTCCACGACATATTCGGCCATGTCCCGCTGCTCGCCGACCCGGTCTTCGCCGATTATATGGAGGCCTATGGGCGCGGCGGCCGGCGCGCCGCAGGGCTCGGCGCCATCGAGAAGCTCGCGCGGCTCTACTGGTACACGGTCGAGTTCGGCCTGATCCGCGCCGGCGACGATCTCAGGATCTACGGCGCCGGCATCGTTTCGTCCTTCGGCGAATCGACCTTCGCGCTGGACGATCCTTCGCCCCATCGCCTCGGCTTCGATCTGAAGCGCCTGATGCGGACGAAGTATCGCATCGACGATTATCAGCAGAGCTACTTCGTCATCGACAGCTTCCACGATCTCCTCCGCCAGACGCTGGAGACCGACTTCACGCCGCTGTACGAGGAGGTCGGTCGCGAGCCCGCGATCGAGGTCGAGACGATCCTGCCCGGCGACAAGGTCTATACGCGCGGCACCCAGGCCCATGCGCGCGGGCCTTCGCACCGCGCCGGCCCCGTTTCCGGCGAAGGAAGAGGATCGGATTTATGACCGGCGACAATGGCAATCCGCTCGGCCTGGACGGGTTCGAGTTCGTCGAGTTCACCTCGCCCGATCCGGATGCGATGGCGGCGCAGTTCGCGCAGCTCGGCTTTGTCGCGTCGCACCGGCATCCGACCAAGAACGTCACCCGCTACCGCCAGGGCCGCATCAACCTGATGCTCAACCGCGATGCCGACGGCCGCGTCGCCGCGTTCCGGGGCGAGCACGGTCCGTCGGCCAGCGCGATGGCGTTCCGCGTCGCCGATCCGGCGGCGGCGATGGCGTGGGCGCTCGCGCATGGCGCCAAGCCCACGATCGAGGACGATACCGTGATCCAGGGGATCGGCGGCTCCTACCTCTATTTCATCGGGGCCGGCAGCGATCCCTATGCCGATTGGGCCGAGCTGCCCGGCTGGCGCGAGGCGGCGGCCGCCAACGGCGTCGGGCTCGATCTGCTCGATCACCTGACGCACAATGTGAAGCGCGGGCAGATGCGCGTGTGGAGCGAATTCTACCGGACTTTGTTCGGGTTCGAGGAGCAGAAATATTTCGACATCAAGGGCAAGGCGACGGGGCTGTTCAGCCAGGCGATGATCGCGCCGGACCGGGCGATCCGCATCCCGCTCAACGAAAGCCAGGACGACAAGAGCCAGATCGAGGAGTTCATCCGCGACTATAACGGCGAAGGCATCCAGCATCTCGCGCTGACCACCGCCGACATCCACGCCACGGTGGAGAAGCTCCGCGCGCGCGGCGTCCGCCTCCAGGATACGATCGACACTTATTACGAACTGGTCGACAAGCGCGTGCCCGGCCACGGCGAGGATCTCGCGCGCCTCAGGGCCAACCGCATCCTGATCGACGGCGACGTCGAGCGCGAGGGGCTGCTGCTCCAGATCTTCACCGAGCCGATGTTCGGGCCGATCTTCTTCGAGATCATCCAGCGCAAGGGCAACGAAGGCTTCGGCAACGGCAATTTCCAGGCGCTCTACGAATCGATCGAGCTCGACCAGATCCGCCGCGGCGTCGTCACGGTCGACGGCTGAAGATGGACGAAGGCCTCATGACCGGCTTCGGCAACAGCTTCGCCACCGAGGCGGTGGCGGGCGCGCTGCCGATCGGGCGGAACAGTCCGCAGCATGCGCCTTTCGGCCTCTATGCCGAACAGCTTTCCGGCACCGCCTTCACCGCGCCGCGATCCGAGAACCGGCGATCCTGGCTCTATCGGATGCGCCCCGCCGCCGACCACCCGCCGTTCGGTCCGTATCGCGGCGCCACGCTGCTGCGCACCGCGCCGTTCGACGAAGTCGCGCCCAGCCCCAACCGGCTTCGCTGGGACCCGCTGCCGCTGCCGCCAACCCCGACCGATTTCGTCGACGGCCTCGTCACCGTCTGCGGCAACGGCGATGTCGCGGTCGGCGGCGGCTGCGCGGTCCACCTCTACGCGGCGACCGCGTCGATGACGGGCCGCGCCTTCTTCGATGCGGACGGGGAGCTGCTGATCGTCCCGCAACAGGGCGCGCTGCGGCTCGTCACCGAACTGGGCGTGATCGAGGTGGCGCCGCTCCAGATCGCGCTGGTGCCGCGCGGGATACGCTTCCGCGTCGAGCTGCTGGACGAAGCGGCGCGCGGCTATGTCTGCGAGAATTACGGCGCGCCCTTTCGTCTGCCCGAGCTCGGGCCGATCGGTTCGAACGGGCTCGCCAACGCGCGCGATTTCGAGACGCCCCGCGCCGGGTTCGAGGATGTCGATACGCCCTGCGAACTGATCCAGAAATTCCAGGGGGCCCTATGGTCGACCACGCTCGATCATTCGCCGTTCGATGTCGTCGCGTGGCACGGCAATCTCGCGCCTTGGCGCTACGACCTGCGCCGCTTCAACACGATCAACACGGTGAGCTTCGATCATCCCGATCCCTCGATCTTCACGGTCCTCACCAGCCCGTCCGAAACGCCGGGCACCGCGAACGCCGATTTCGTGATCTTCCCGCCGCGCTGGATGGTCGCCGAGGGCACGTTCCGCCCGCCCTGGTTCCACCGCAACGTGATGAGCGAATATATGGGCCTGATCGAGGGGCGATACGATGCCAAGGACGGCGGCTTCGCGCCCGGCGGCGGATCGCTCCACAACCAGATGAACGGCCACGGTCCCGATCGCGCGAGCTACGACAAGGCGATCGCCGCCGATCCCGCGCCGGTGCGGATCGCCGACACGATGGCGTTCATGGTCGAGAGCCGGAATGTGCTGCGTCCCACGCGCTGGGCGGCCGAGACCCCGCTCCGCCAGCCCGATTATGACGGCGTCTGGTCGGGGTTCGAGAAAGCGAGGCTGCCGCGATGATACCGATCGTCGACGAGACGCATGCGCCGACGCTGCGGAGCTGGGTCGCCGGCGCCTCGGACCATGCCGACTTTCCGATCCAGAACCTGCCGCTCGGCATCTTCTCGGCGGGCGACGGCCCGCGCGGCGGCATCGCGATCGGGGAGATGATCCTCGATCTCGCCCGCCTCGCCGAAAGCGGCCTTCTGGAAGGCGAGGCGGCGGAGGCGGCGCGATCGGCGGCGGGCGCGACGCTCAACCCCTTGCTCGCGCTCGGCGCGGGGCCAGATCGGAAGAGCGTCGTGTA
>NZ_CAHJXD010000163.1 GCF_903644055.1 Sphingomonas bacterium
TTCATGTCCTCCATGCCGGGGCCGGGCTTGAGGCTGATGCCGCCGGTATCGAAGGTGACGCCCTTGCCGACGAAGGCGGTCGGCTCCTGGACCGCGCCGCCGGTGCCGTCCCACTTCATCACCAGCAACTGCGCCTCGCGCTCGGAGCCCTGCGCGACGCCCAGCAGCGCCCCCATTCCCGCCGCGCGCATTTCCTCCTCGCCCAGCACCTCGATCTCGAGCCCGAGTTCGCGGCCCGACAAGGCATGTTCGACGAAGCTCTGCGGATACAGCAGGTTGGCGGGCTCGGTGACGAGCATCCGCGTGAAGGCGACGCCCTCGACCACCGCCTTGCGCGGGGCCCAGGCGGCTTCGGCCTCCTCCACGCGGTCGCCGGCGACGATCGTCAGCAGGGTCAGGCTGGGCTTCTGCTTTTCGGGAAGCTTGGTGCGGTAGGCATCCTGCCGCCAGCTTCGCAGGCTCGCGGCCTCGGCAATCGCGGCGGCGAGCGTGGCGCGATCGGCGGCGGCGATGTGCGTGAGATCGACCGCCGCGCTGGTCGCGCCGGAGGTCAGCAGCCGCTGGACGATCGCGCCGCCGGCCTTGAAGCCATCGCGCGCGCCGCCGATGCCAACCATCAGCAGATGCGTGACGCCGTCACCCTCGGCGACGTGCAGCTCCACAAGCGAGCCGGGCTCGGCGCTGAACCGGGCGGCATCGATCGCCGCGAGCAACAAAGGTTCGCCGCCCTTCAGCGTGGCGGGAAGCGCCCTCGCAGCACCCTCGGAGGAGAGGAGTGGCAGCACCAGAACATGCTTGGCGGCGGGACGGTCAACGGCGAAACCTATCGTGAGCAAGCATCGGCCTTTCGCGAGGAAAGGCGCCTCTTAGGCCCGGCACCCCCGCTGTCAAAGCAGTTAGGCGACGAGCCGAGGCGCGGGTGATCGCGGCGACGATTGCGGGTGTCCGAACGCTGCGATAGGGCGCGGCCGATGAAAGGGGCAAAAGCAGTGCGCCTGCGCGCGTTTGCGCTTGCGGGCGTCGCATGGATCGCATCCATGGCCGCGCCCGCCTTCGGTCAGGAGCTCCAGACCCCCGCCGTCGCGCCGCCGGCGTCCGGCGCGGCGGGCCTCCCCGCCAGCGGCATCGAGGATCAGGTCAATTTCGCCGCCGATGCGCTCGATTACGATGACGACGCCGATATCGTCACCGCCACCGGCGACGTGCGCATGCTCCGCGGCGGCAGCCGGCTGCGCGCCGACAGGATCGTGTGGAACCGCAAGACGGGCCAGGTGACCGCGACCGGCAATGTCGCGAGCATCAATTCGGCCGGCGACACCGCCTATGGCGACAGCGCGGTGCTCGGCAACGACATGAAGAACGGCATCGTCGAGAATATGCTTCTCGTCCTCGCCGATGGCGGACGCCTCGCCGCGCGGCATGGCGTGCGCAAGGACAATGTCGAGACCTTGGATCACGCCGCCTATACGCCATGCCGGGTCACCGGCGACGATGGCTGCCCCAAGAAGCCTTCCTGGCAGATCACCGCGCTGCGCATCGTTCACGACGGCAACAAGCATCGCATTTTCTACAAGGATGCGCGCTTCAATCTGTTCGGCGTGCCGATCCTCTGGCTGCCCGCCTTCTCGCATCCCGATGGATCGCAGCAGGGCGGCGGCGGATCGGGGCTGCTGCTGCCCAACTTCCAATACAGCCGGACGACTGGCGCCGAGCTGGAGCTGCCTTATTATCGGACGCTCGGCCCGAACCGCGACATCACGATCACGCCGCATCTATTCAGCGCGGTGCTGCCCGCGCTGGAGGTCGACTATCGCCAGCTCGATACCAAGGGCGCGTTCGAGACGCACGGCATGATCACCTATGGGTCGCGCCTGCCCGCCGTGCTGACCAACGAAAGTCTCGACAGGAATCGCGCCATCCGCGGCTACATCGATGCGCACGGCACCTACCAGTTCGGCCCTTACTGGACCTTGAGCGGCGAGTTGCGTGGCGAGACCGACAAGACCTTCATGCGGCGCTACGCGATCAGCAACGACGATCGGCTGCGCTCGACGATCGAGCTCGATCGCATCGACGGCGACAGCTATCTTTCGATCGCGGGGTGGTTCGTGCAGACCGTGCGAGCGAGCGAGCGGCAGCGGCAGCAGCCGATCGCGTTGCCGGCGATCGATTATCGCCGCCGGATCGGCGATCCCCTGCTCGGCGGTGTCGTCCAGCTCCAGCTCAACAGCCTCGCGCTCACGCGCACCGGCGGGCAGGATACGCAGCGCGCCTTTGCGCTGGCCCGGTGGGATCTGCGCAAGCTGACACCGCTGGGCCAGGAGATCACCTTCACCGCGCTGGCGCGGGCGGACGTCTATCATACCGATCAGGTCGGCCAGACCAGCACCGTCGCCTATCGCGGTCTGCCCGGCTGGCAGGGGCGCGGGATCGCGGCCGCCGCCGCCGATATGCGCTGGCCGCTGATCGGATCGCTATGGGGTGGAACGCAGCAGATCATCCCGCGCGTCCAATTCGTCGCCACCCCCCCGACCCGCAACCTCGCCATTCCCGACGAGGATTCGCGCGCGGTCGATCTGGAGGATACCAACCTTTTCGCGATCAACCGCTTCTCCGGCTACGATCGCTGGGAGGACGGCAGCCGCGTTACCTACGGCGCCGAGTGGAATTTTCAGCGCCCCAGGCTCGATGCGCACGCGGAGCTGGGGCAGAGCTATCGGCTGACGACCGAGCCTTCGATCCTGCCCGAGGGCACCGGCCTATCGGGCCGCTTCTCGGATTATGTCGGGCGCGTCACGGTGAAATATGGCTCGTGGATCGAGGTGACCGAGCGTTTCCGGCTCGACAAGAATACGCTCTCGCTCCACCGCAACGAGATCGACGCGACCTTCGGCACCAAGCGCACCTATCTGCTCGTCGGCTACCTGCTGCTCGATCGCGACATCGATCCATCGCTGGAGGATCTGCGCGACCGGCAGGAACTGCGGCTCGGCGGACGATTGCAGATCACGCGTTATTGGTCGGTCTACGGATCGACGGTGATCGACCTCACGACCAGGTCTCAGGACCCGAGATCGACGAGCGACGGCTTCCAGCCCGTGCGCGAGCGGCTGGGCCTGACCTACGAGAATGAGTGCATCTCGCTCGGCATATCGTGGCGGCGCGACTATGATCCGATCGGCGATGCGCGACGCGGCAACACGTTCAGCTTCCGGCTGGCCTTGAAGAACATCGGGCGCTAAGCAGGGGTTCAGCCGCCGGAGCCCAGGGCGGCGACTTCCGCAACAATCGAACGGACGGGATGAAGTGATCGGAGCAGGGAGGCGCATGGCCGTGGCGGCGGCCGGAATATTGGGGCTGGCGGCGGCGGGTGCCGCGATCGCGCAGCAGGCCGATCCCGGCGATGCCAACGAGGCGGCGCTCAACCTTCCGGCCAACGTCACCATACTCGAGCATAAGGATCCTTCCATCCGTCGGGCCACCGCGATCGTCAACAGCGCGATCATTACCGATACCGATGTCGATCAACGGCTCGCGCTGGTCCTTGCCGCCAACAAGACCAACCCCGCCGAGGAAGAGCGCAAGCAGCTCCGTCTGCAAGTGCTCTCCAACATGATCGATGAGACGCTGGAGATTCAGGAGGCCGCGGCCAACAAGATCAAGGTCGATCCGAACGAGATCGATCAGACCTACGCGCGCGTATCCGCGCAGTTCAAGCAGCAGCCGGGCGGCTTCACGGGCTTCCTGCGATCGAAGGGAACCTCCGAAGCGTCGATGAAGCGGCAGATCGAGGGCGAACTCGCCTGGCGCCGCCTGCTCGGGCGCGAGGTCGAGCCGTTCGTCAACGTCAGCGACGACGAGGTCAATCAGGTCCTCGCGCGGCTCAAGGCTTCCAAGGGCGCCGCCGAATATCATGTCGGCGAAATCTATCTTTCGGCCAATCCGGTCAATCAGGCGCAGGTGCTGGCGCGCGCGAACGATCTCGTCGACAAGATCCGCCACGGTTCGTCCTTCGTCGCTTATGCGCACGAATATTCGGAAGCCTCGACCAAGGCGGTCGGCGGCGATCTCGGCTGGGTCCGCGCCGAACAATTGCCGGAACAGCTTTCGGCGGTCGTCCAGCAAATCCAGGTCGGTCAGATCAGCGAGCCCGTTGCGGTAAACGGCGGTTTTTCGATCATCGCGCTGATCGATCGGCGGACCGTCCTGTCCGCCGATCCGCGCGATGCGACGCTTTCGCTCAAGCAGATCACCGTCAATCTCCCCAGCGGCGCGACCCGGGAGGCCGTGGAGCCGAAACTCCGCGAGTTCAGCGAAGCGCTGAAGACGCTGCAAGGCTGCGGCGGCGCCGAGGCGGTGGGCGCGAAGATCGGCGCCGAGGTCATTTCCAACGATCAGCTTCACGTTCGCGATCTGCCGCTCGCGCTGCAGAACATCATGCTGGAGCTGCGCGTCGGCGAGGCGACCCCGCCGTTCGGATCGCTGACCGAGGGCATCCGCGCGCTCGTTCTTTGCGGCCGCGACGATCCCGAGCCCGCCGGCCTGCCGAGCTTCGACGAAATCCAGTCGCAAATGCAGGACGAGCGCGTCAATCTGCGCGCGCGCCGCTATCTGCGCGATCTCAGGCGCGATGCGGTCATTGAATATCGCTAATCGCGCGCGGATCGATCGGGCGATCGGCTGATGTTGCCGCTCGCCATCTCGCTTGGCGATCCTTCGGGAATTGGGCCGGAGACCGTCGCGCGGGCGTGGGAGCGGCGCGATACCGAACGATTGCAGCCCTTCTTCGCGGTCGGCGATGCGCGTTCGATCGAGGCGGTGTGGCAAGGTCCTATCGCCTGCATTTCCGGTCCCGACGAGGCGCTCGCGGCGTTCGCGGACGCGTTGCCGATCATCCAGGTCGAGGACGCCGGCGATATCGCTCCGGGCGAGCCCAATGTCGCGGGTGCGCGCTGCGCGCTCGATGCGCTCGAGCTGGCGGTGGGGCTGGCGCGATCCGGCGCGACGGCGGCGATCGTCACCGGCCCCGTCGCCAAGGCGCGCCTGTACGAAATCGGCTTCACGCATCCGGGGCAGACGGAATTCGTCGCCGAGCGCTGCGGCGTCTCGCGCGCCAATGTCGCGATGATGCTCGCGGGGCCGACGCTCCGCACCGTGCCGATCACGATGCACATGCCGTTGCGCGAGGCGATCGATCTGCTGTCGGTCGATCTGATCCTGGCGCGCGCGCGCACGGTGGAGCGCGGGCTGATCCGCGACTTCGGGATCGAACGGCCAAGGCTCGCGGTGGCGGGCCTCAATCCGCACGCGGGCGAAGGCGGCGCGCTCGGGCGTGAGGAAATCGAGATCGTGGCGCCGGCGATCGAGCGGCTGCGCGAGGAAGGGATGGAGGTGATCGGCCCGCTTTCGCCCGACACGATGTTCCATGAGCGCGGCCGCGCCGCATATGATGTCGCGCTCTGCCTCTATCACGATCAGGCGCTGATCCCGCTCAAGACGCTTCACTTCGATTCGGGCGTCAACGTGACGCTCGGCCTGCCCATCGTCCGCGCCGCGCCCGATCATGGCACCGCCTTCGACATCGCCGGCAAGGGCATCGCCGATCCCGGTGCGATGATCGCGGCGATCCGGATGGCGGGCGAATGCGCGGAGCATCGCGCCCGCGCTTCATGATCGCGGCGTGACGCTTCCTTCCGATCTGCCACCGCTGCGCGACGTGATCGCGCGCCATGGTCTCAGCGCCGAAAAGAGCCTCGGCCAGAATTTCCTGCTCGACGGCCAGTTACTCGATCGGATCGCCCGTGTGCCGGGCTCGCTCGAAGGGCAGCGCGTCTACGAGGTCGGCCCCGGTCCGGGTGGGCTGACGCGCGCGCTGTTGCGGGCGGGCGCGCGGGTGACGGCGGTCGAACGGGATCGCCGCTGTCTGCCCGCGCTGGCGGAGCTTGCGAGCGCGGCCCAGGGGCAACTCGACGTCATAGCGGGCGATGCGATGGCGATCGACGAGGCCGCGACGCTTGGACGCGGCGCGCATATCGTCGCCAACCTGCCCTACAATGTCGGCACGGCGTTGCTGGTGCGCTGGCTCAACGCGGGAGACTGGCCGCCGTGGTGGGCCTCGCTGACGCTGATGTTCCAGAAGGAAGTCGCCGAGCGGATCGTCGCGCAGCCGGGAGGTTCGGCGTTCGGGCGGCTCGCGGTGCTGGCGCAATGGCGGTCGCGCGCGCGCATCGCATTCCCCGTCAACCGCGCCGCGTTCGTGCCGCCGCCCAAGGTCACCTCGGCGGTCGTGCACATCGAACCCGGTGAAGCACCCCCCGACGTGCGCGGCAGGACGCTGGAGCGCCTGACCGAGGCGGCGTTCGGCCAACGGCGCAAGATGCTGCGCCAGAGCCTCAAGGGCCTTCCCGGGGCGCTCGACGCGCTCACCGAACTCGGGCTCGACCCGGCCCGCCGCGCCGAGACGCTGAGCGTCGCGGATTTCGTCGCGATCGCGCGGCTGCTCGACCGCGCTACCGCGGCTTGACCGTCGCGGCTTCCTTGCCCTTGGGCGGCACGACATTCGCGTTCTGCGCGGCGACGACCGGCGCCGGAGGGCCCTTGGCGATCGTCGCCGCCAGCGTCATCGCGGGCGGGCAATCGCCCTTGCACAGGGTGCGGATGCGCTGAAGATTGGCGCGCGCCGGATCGACCGCGCCCTTCTGAACCATCGCGATGCCCTCGCCTGAAAGCGCCGCGAGATCGTTGGGCTCCAGCGTCAGCGCCGCGCGATAGAAACGGATCGCCTTGCCGGGCAGCGCCTGCGCGGTAGCGACCTGCCCCATCGCGACATAGGCGCCGCGATTGCGCGGATCGACCGCCAGCGCGGTCTCGAGCAGGTCCTCGGCACCCGCGAAGTTGCCCGCGCGATAGGCCGCCTGCGCTTCGCCGAGCATCGCCATGCTCCGCGCATCGATCTGGCTGTCGGGACGCTGACCCTGACCGCTGGAGGACCAGGTCGCGAGCGCCAGCGAGAGGGCGAGCGCGGGGGCGGAAAAACGCATCAACTTCTCCAGAAACGGCTGGGTCGTGGCTCCTATCATGCACGCACGAGACGCGCGACGAAAAAGCCGTCGGTGCCGTCGCGCGCCGGCGTCAGCATCCGCCCGACGCCGGATGCGCGCCCGAAGGCCAGCGGGTCGGGGCGGAAATCGGGGTGGCGCGCGAGGAAGGCATCGATCTGCCCCGCCCCCTCCTCGGGAAGCAGCGAACAGACCGCATAGACCAACGCTCCCCCCACGGCGACGAGTTCCGCTCCCAGCGTGAGCACATGGCGCTGCACCGTCGTCAACCGATCGAGCGACGCCGGCGTCAAGCGCCAGCGGCCTTCGGGATTGCGCCGCCAAGTGCCGCTTCCCGAGCAAGGCGCATCGACGAGGACGAGGTCGGCACCGGCGGCCAGATCCGCCAACCCCTCCCTTTCCCTGCCGCCGTCGATCAAACGCTGCTCGATCATCGTGGCGCCGGCGCGGGAGGCACGCGGCGCCAGCCCCGACAGGCGCCCGCGATCGACGTCGCAGGCGATCAGCCGCCCCATGTTCGCCATCGCGGCGGCGAGCGCGAGCGTCTTGCCGCCGCCCCCCGCGCAGAGATCGATCGCGAGCAGACCGGCGCGCGCGGCGCAGGCCTCGACGATCAACTGACTGCCCTCGTCCTGGATTTCGAACAGCCCTTCCCGCCATTCGGGCAGGCGATCGACCTGGGTGCCTTCCGGCAGGCGAAACGCATCGCTCGCGTGCACGCCGGCGGTGGCTTCGGGAAATTGCGCGAGCAGCGAAGCGCGATCGGTCTTGAGACGGTTGGCGCGCAGGTCGAGCGGCGCACGGCCGAGCAATGCGTGAAATTCGCTCGGGTCCAGACGGGCGGCCAACTTCTTTTCCAGCCATGCGGGGAGCGGTGATCCCGCGGCGGGCGCTTCCTCGATGCCGATCGGTGCCGGGGCGTGCGGCGCGCCGTTGAACAGAGCGGCGAGGTCGGGATTATCGGCGATAAGACCGATCAGCGCGGCTCGCCCATCTGCGGGGATTTCGCCCGCGCGCCGGATCGCGGCATAGACCAGCTCGCGCACTGCCCGGCGGTCGCTCGATCCGGCATAACGGCGATCGCGAAAATAGCGCGCGATGATCGTATCGGCGGCAGCCCCTCCGCTTCGCGCGCCGGCAATGACCTCGTCGACGATCTCGATCGCGGCTTGCAGCCGGGCGGCGGGCGTCATGCGCGATCAGCCGAGGCTGGGGTAGTTTGGCGCCTCGCGGGTGATCGCGACATCGTGGACATGACTTTCGCGGAGCCCGGCGTTGGTGATGCGGATGAAGCGCGCGCGTTCGCGCAGGTCGGCGAGCGTCGCGGCACCCGTATAGCCCATCGCCGCCTTGATGCCGCCGACGAGCTGGTGGATCACTTCCTTGGCCGCGCCCTTGTAGGGCACCTGCCCCTCGATCCCTTCGGGCACCAGCTTCAGGCTGTCGCGCACCTCCTGCTGGAAATAACGATCGGCCGAGCCGCGCGCCATCGCGCCGACCGACCCCATCCCGCGATAAGACTTGTAGCTACGCCCTTGATACAGAAAGGATTCTCCAGGAGCTTCGTCGGTGCCGGCAAGCAACGAGCCGACCATCACGCACGAGGCGCCCGCCGCCAGCGCCTTGGCGAGATCGCCGCTGGTCCGCAGCCCGCCATCGGCGATCACCGGCACGTCGGACTTCCATGCCTCCTCGGCGGCTTCCATCACCGCGGTAAGCTGCGGCACCCCGACGCCCGCGACGACGCGCGTCGTACAGATGGATCCCGGCCCGATGCCGACCTTGATGCCGTCCGCGCCCGCATCGACCAGAGCGCGCGTCGCCTCGGCGGTCGCGACGTTGCCCGCGATCACTTGCACCGAATTGGAGATACGCTTCACCCGTTCGACCGCGCGCGCGACCTCGCGGTTATGGCCGTGCGCGGTATCGATGACGATCAGATCGCATTCGGCGTCGATCAAGGCCTCGGTGCGCGCGAAGCCCTTGTCGCCGACGGTGGTCGCGGCGGCGACGCGCAGGCGGCCCGTGCCGTCCTTGGTGGCGGTCGGATAGGTTACCGCTTTCTCGATGTCCTTGACCGTGATCAGCCCCACGCAGCGATAGGAATCGTCGACCACCAGCAATTTCTCGATCCGGCGCTGGTGCAACAGGCGGCGCGCCTCCTCGTGCTTCACCCCCGCGGGCACGGTGGCGAGGTTCTGGCTGGTCATCAGCTCGGCGACGGGCTGGTCCATCCGCTCGGCGAAGCGGACGTCGCGGTTGGTGACGATGCCGACGAGGCGCCCGTCCGCCTCGACCACCGGGATGCCCGAGATGCGATGCCGCTGCATCAGCGCCAACGCCTCGGCCAGGGTCGCTTTGGGATGGACGGTGATCGGATTGACCACCATCCCCGCCTCGAAGCGCTTGACCGCGCGCACCGCCGCCGCCTGCTCGTCGACCTCCATGTTGCGATGGAGCACGCCCATCCCGCCGAGTTGCGCCATGACGATCGCCATGTCCGATTCGGTCACCGTGTCCATCGCGGCGGAGAGCACGGGGATGTTGAGCGCGATGTCGCGCGTGACGCGGGTGCGGGGATCGGCATCGGTCGGCAGCACTTCCGACGCGCCGGGCCGGAGCAGCACGTCATCGAAAGTCAGGCCGAGTTCGATCATTCGAATCCTTTGATGGCTGGAGGATTCGGCTCCCTATAGGCAGCGCGCGCCGCCTGCGCCAGCTACCTGCCCGCGCGCGCGACGATCCGGCGCGCCTGCGCGACGTGCATCGCTTCGATCATCCGCCCGCGAAAGCGCTCGGCGCCCCCCGTCGCCGCCTCGATCAACGCACGCGCGTCGTCGAGCTGATCGGCGGTAGGCCCGAACAGGCGGTTGCACGGCTCGATCTGCGCCGGGTGGATCAGCGTCCTGCCTTCGAAGCCGAGCGCCCTGCCCTCGGCGCAATCCGCCTCGAATCCCCCGAGATCGTCGAGACGGTTCCACACGCCATCCAGCGCGATCCCCCCGGCGGCGCGCGCGGCGAGCACGATCATCTGCAAGGCGAGCGTCAGCCCGGCCCGCCCCTGCCCCGGCGGCAGCCGCAGTTCGGCGGCAAGATCGTTGCTGCCGGCGATCAGGCCGGCCACGCCCTCGACCGCCGCTATGTCGCGCGCGGCGTAAAGGCCGGCGGGCGTCTCGATCATCGCCAACAGCGGCCGGCCCGATGCGGCAACGGTTGCGGCGGCGTCGGTCGCGCGCTCGACCTTGGGAAGGACGAAGATGTCGGGCGTCACGCCCTGGAGCGCCGCGAGATCCCGCGCATGTTCGGGGCTGTCCGCCGCGTTGAGCCGGATCGCCAGCAGCGGCGCCCAGTCCTGCTCCACCGCACCGCGCGCCGCCGTCCGCGCCTGATCCTTGAGATCGGGCGGAACCGCGTCTTCGAGGTCGAGGATGACGAGATCGGCGGCGAGCGCGCGTGCCTTCGCCACCGCGCGCGGGTTGGACGCGGGCAGGAACAGCGCCGAGCGCACCAGAGCGAGTTTTTCCTCTATCATCGCGCACCCCTAATCGACGTACCACGGAGAGGCCATCGTCCAGCCTGCGCGAGCAAGTTGCTAGTCATTCGCATTAGCTGTTGCGAGCATCGCGATGCTTGGC
>NZ_CAHJXD010000164.1 GCF_903644055.1 Sphingomonas bacterium
GCCCGCCGCGCGGCTGGTCGACGGCATCGGGCTGCGGCTCGAGGCGCTGGCGCCCCAGCTCGCCGGCCTCGATCCGCGCGAGCCCGCCGCGCGCGAGGTGCGCAAGCTGATCGCCGAGGAGCTTCCCGAGCTCATCCAGGGCTATGCGCGCGTGCCGCAGGGCCTGCGCAAGGTGGAGCGGGACGGCCCCTCCCCCGATCGCCAGCTCGTCGAGGGGCTCGGCGTCGTCGAAAGCGAGCTCGCGCGGATGAGCGCCGATCTTGCCAGCGGCGACCTCAACAAGTTCGCGACGCAGCAGCGCTACCTCGAACTCAAATATAAGGACGACGGCGCGGTCTGACGCGGCGCCCCCCGGGGCTTGGCCGGCCCTCTCCCACTTTCGCGGGAGAGGCTTGGGTAGGGGTCATCTTCCTGCTTCACACAGATGAGAGTCTGTCCTGTCGCCGTCATACTCTCGTCACCCCGGCCTTGAGCCGGGGTCCCGCTACCTGCCGACGGTGAAGAAGAAGCGGGACTCCGGCTCAAGGCCGGGGTGACGGTCCAGCTTGAACAGGGCAACCTTTGGCGACTGTTCCTGCGGCCCTGCCGACCTTGATCTCTTGACAAATCAGAACATATAGAGTACGGCTCACACCATCATTTCGTCTCGCTCTTTGATTTCGTCGGAAACCCCGAAAGCCACAAAGGCCACGAAAGCCACAAAGGCCACTATCGCGGTGGCTTTCGGTTCTTGATCGGGCGGCCCCGGCAATTTCCGCCTGACCTGCCACGAGGATGCGGGCGGATACAATCATTTTGGTCATGAACTTTCCGTCTTGATCGAATGACATAGCGCGGGGATTGTCCGATCTGGTGGGGAATCGGAAAAATCGAGCGCGATGATCGCGTCCGTCGGTTGGGCCGTCGGCGGGCTGACCCGGGAGCTGGCGCTGTTCGCCGCCGTCGGAATGCTGCTCGGCGGGATCGATGATCTCGCGATCGATCTGATCTGGCTGGCGCGGGGCGGCTGGCGGCGGCTGACGATCTTCCGCCGCCATGCCCGCGCGACGATGGCGACGCTGGCTCCGCCCAGGGCGCCGGGGCGCATCGCGGTGTTCGTCCCCGCGTGGCGCGAGTCGCAGGTGATCGGCGCCATGCTCCGCGCCGCGCTGAGCCGATTCGAGCATGGCGATTATCGCATCTACGTCGGCACCTATCCCAACGATCCCGAGACGGCGCGCGCGGTGATGGCGCTCGGCGATCCGCGCGTCCAGATCGTGCGGGGGACGCGCCCCGGGGCCGACGAGCAAGGCCGAATGCCTCAACCGGCTATGGCACGCGCTGCTCGCCGACGAGCGCGCGGCGGGCAGAGGCGTCAAGGCGGTCGTGCTGCACGATGCCGAGGATGTCGTCCATCCGCTCGAACTCCAGCTCTACGACCGGATGATCGAGCATTTCGCGCTGGTGCAGATTCCGGTGCTGCCCCTGCCCGCGCAGGGGCGCGGTATCGCCGCGCGGATCGTCGCGGCGACCTATGCCGATGAATTTTCGGAAGGCCACGGCCGGCAGTTGATCGTGCGCGAGGCGCTTGGCGCGAGCGTGCCTTCGGCGGGCGTCGGCTGTGCGATAGCACGCGACATGCTCGCGTGCGTCGCCGGGCACAACGGCGGCAACCCCTTCGACGAAGGCAGCCTGACCGAGGATTACGAGCTCGGCCTGCGCATCGCGCAACATGGCGGCCGGGGCGCGTTCGTCTCGATCCCGGCGCGCGAGGGCGGCGCGCCGGTCGCGGTACGCGCGCAATTTCCCGAGACTTTCGATGCCGCCTGCCGCCAGAAAGCGCGCTGGGTGACGGGCATCGCGCTGGCGGGGTGGGACAGGCTGCGCTGGCGGGGCGGCCTGGCCGAACGCTGGATGCGCTTTCGCGATCGTCGCGCCCTGCTCGCGGCGGTGGTGCTGAGCGCGGGCTATGCGGCGGCGCTGCTCGATTTTTCCTGCTGGCTGTTCGGGATCGGAGTGCGCCACGCGTCCCCGCTGGCCGATCTGTTGAGGATCAACGCAGCCCTGCTCTGCTGGCGGCTGCTGTCGCGTATCTTTGTGGTCGGCCGCTTCTACGGCAGCGCGGCGGGCTGGTGGTCGGTGCCGCGCGTGATCGTTTCGAACCTGATCGCGATCGTCTCGGCGTTTCGCGCGCTCGGCCAGTATCGGCCGGGCCGCGTCGCGCACTGGGACAAGACCGCGCACATCTTTCCCGAAAGCCTGCCATGCGATTGAAGGGGCGCCAGGCGCGGTTCCTGCTGGCGACGATCGCCTGCTGGAGCATGGCGCGCGCGTACCTGCTGTGGCCCGCGCCGGCGGAGACCATGCCCGGCCTACCCGCCTTCCTCGCCCCGATCGCGCCAGGCGCGCTGCGGGGCTTCGTTCCGGCGGCGGCGATCGCGCCGGCGTTTCGGCCAGCCGGCGAAATCCGGCGCGGGCGCCCGGCGATCATTGCGGACATGCCCGATTTCGACTGGTCGAGCGGGGTGCGCGCGGCGCGGCTGGCGATGATCGAGCTCGGCGGCGGCGAGACGGTCTCGACCGCGCGCATGCTCCGTCACGCGACCTTCGCTTATCGTCCTCCGCCCGAGGACGAAGCGGCCCCAGTACCCGCGCCCGCCCCCGCGCCGCTTTTTCCGCGACAGCACAGGCCCGCGCTCGGGGTGGAGGCGCAGGCCTATCTCTATCTTCGGCCCGGTGGCGGCGGCGCCACGCTTGCGGACCGCGGTACGCTGGGCGGCAGCCAGATCGCCGCGCGGATCGCCGTGCCGCTAGACCCGCACCTCGCCGTGGCGGCACGCGCCTATGCGCCGCTCGAACATCGCGGCGCGGAGGGCGCGATCGGGATCGACTGGCATCCCTTTCCCGAAGCCCCGCTGCGGCTGAGCATCGAGCGGCGCCAGCGGATCGATCGTCAGGGGCGCTCGGCATGGTCGGCCTATCTCGCCGGCGGCTTCTATCGCGGCGGCGGCGCGGGACGCTTGCAGTTCGACGGCTATGGCCAGGCGGGTATCGTCGGCGCGCGGCGGCGCGATGGCTTCATCGATGGCGGAATGCGGATCGGCTACCGTCTGCCCGAGCGCGGCCCGCCGATCGTGATCGGCGCCGGCCTGTGGGGCGCGGCGCAACCCGGCGTTTCCCGCGTCGACGCCGGCCCACGCGCGGCGATGACGCTTCCCATCGAGCGCCACAGCCTGACGCTGGCGATCGAGGGACGGTTTCGCGCGGCGGGGCATTCCTCTCCCGGCTCGGGAGTCGCACTGACGCTCGCGTCCGACTTCTAGGGACTGTCCTGTTGACGTTGAACTCTCGTCACCCCGGCCTTGAGCCGGGGTCCCGCTGCCTGCTAACGCTGAATAAGAAGCGGGACCGGCTCAAGGCCGGGGTGACGTTTCAGCTTGAACAGGACAGCGTCTAGAAGGTCTGGATTTCGCCGCGCCTTCCCCCTATCTGCGGCTGCATGCAGGTCCGCCGTATCATGACGAGCACTACCACCACCCCCGGTTTCCGGGGGGAGCTCGGCCCGCGCGTCATCCGCTGACGCCGCCGCCCGAGCTTCCGCCCGGAGACGGGTGAGGCCGGCGTCCGCTTCCCCGTCTCTGCCTTCCCATCGGGCGCCAGCGCGGGCATGAGTCCGCCTCGGACCCAGGAAGACAAATGAACGACATGCTTTCGATCACGCTGCCCGACGGCTCCTCGCGCGCGGTGCCACTCGGCACCACGCCGGCGGACATCGCCGCCGCGATCGGCCCGGGCCTCGCCAAGGCGGCGCTCGCCGCGCGCGTCGATGGCGAGCTGCGCGATCTCGATCGGCCGCTGGAGCATGACGCCCGGCTCGCGCTCGTCACCGCGCGCGACGAGAAGGACGCGCTGGAGCTCGTCCGCCACGATTATGCGCATGTGCTGGCCGAGGCGGTCCAGCATCTCTTTCCCGGAACGCAGATCACCTTCGGCCCTTCGACCGACGACGGCTTCTATTATGATTTCGCGCCGAAGGACCGCCCCTTCACCGAGGAGGATCTGCCCGCGATCGAGGCCGGGATGCGCGCGATCATCGCGCGCGACGAGAAGCTGGTTCGCGAGGTCTGGGAGCGCGACGCATTGATCGCGCTGTGGCGCGCGCAGGGCGAGACGTTCAAGGCC
The DNA here is from genome assembly GCF_903644055.1 of Sphingomonas bacterium. Classification (GTDB taxonomy): domain Bacteria; phylum Pseudomonadota; class Alphaproteobacteria; order Sphingomonadales; family Sphingomonadaceae; genus Sphingomonas_I. Next base: position 4,162 of record NZ_CAHJXD010000164.1, read on the forward strand.
GAATGGGCGGGCGAATTGCCCGAGGGCGAGGAGCTGACCGTCTATCGCGCCGGCGGCTTCCTCGACATGTGCCGCGGCCCGCATCTTCCCTCGACGGGCAAGCTCGATCCCCAGGCGTTCAAGCTGACGCGCGTCTCGGGCGCTTATTGGCGCGGCGACCAGAAGAATGCGATGCTCAGCCGCATCTACGGCACCGGCTGGCTCACCAAGAAGCAGCTCGACCAGCATCTGACGCGGCTGGAGGAGGCCGCCAAGCGCGACCACCGCCGCATCGCGCAGGACATGGACCTGTTCCACCTCCAGCAGGAGGCGCACGGATCGGTGTTCTGGCACCCCAAGGGCTATCTGCTCTGGCGCCAGCTCGAGGCCTATATGCGCCGCCGTCTCGACGGCGCGGGCTATCGCGAGGTCAAGACGCCGCAACTGATGGACGCGCGCCAGTGGGAGCAATCGGGCCACTGGGGCAAATATCGCGAGAATATGTTCGTCGTGCCCGACGAGGTGCCGTCGGTAGAGGACGAAGGGCCGATCGTCTCGGACGAGGCGGAGCTGATGGCGCTGAAGCCGATGAACTGCCCCGGCCACGTCCTGATCTTCCGCCAGGGGATCAAGAGCTATCGCGATCTGCCGCTGCGGATGGCCGAGTTCGGCTGCTGCCATCGCAACGAGGCGCATGGCGCGCTGCACGGGCTGATGCGCGTCCGCCAGTTCACGCAGGACGACGCGCACATCTTCGTCCGCGCCGACCAGCTCGTCGAGGAGGTACGACTGTTCTGCGACCTGCTCGACACGGTCTACAAGGATCTCGGCTTCGAGCGCTATGCGATCAAGCTGGCGCTCAGGCCCGAGAAACGCTTCGGCTCGGACGAGATGTGGGACTGGTCCGAGCAGTCGCTGCGCGACGCCGTCGCCGAGGCGGGGCGCGCCACCGAGGCTTATGGCTGGGAAGAGCTGCCCGGCGAAGGCGCCTTCTACGCCCCCAAGCTGGAATTCCACCTCACCGACGCGATCGGGCGGACGTGGCAGTGCGGCACCATGCAGACCGATACGGTGCTGCCCGAGCGGCTCGACGCCGGCTATATCGGCGAGGATGGGGCGCGCCATCGGCCGATCATGCTCCACCGCGCGATCCTCGGCACGTTCGAGCGCTTCATCGGCATCCTGATCGAGCATCACGCCGGCCGTTTCCCGCTGTGGCTGTCGCCGGTGCAGGCGGTGGTGGCGACGATCGTCTCCGACGCCGATGGCTATGCCGATGCGGTGGCGGCGAAGCTGCGCGCGGCGGGGCTGCGCGTCGAGACCGACCGGCGCAACGAGAAGATCAACTACAAGGTGCGCGAGCACAGCCTCGCCAAGGTTCCCGCGCTGCTCGTCGTCGGCAAGCGCGAGGCCGAGGAGGGCGCGGTCGCGATCCGGCGGCTCGGCAGCGAGGGCCAGCAGGTGATGCGGATCGACGACGCGATCGCGGCGCTGTCGGCGGAGGCGACACCGCCCGATCTGAGGGACTGACTTTCAGATGTTGACGTCGAACTCTCGTCACCCGGCCTTGAGCCGGGGTGACGTTTCGGCTTGGACAGGACAGCCCCTAGAGCAGGATGATTTTAGATTGACCCACTCCACCGCTCATCCTGAGTAGGGATCGAGCCTGTCGAGAGCCCGTATCGAAGGACAAGCCCTGGAGCCGTACTTCGATACGAGCCCTCGATACGCTCCTGCGGAGCTACTCGGTCTCACCTCAGCATGAGCGGGTAAGG
>NZ_CAHJXD010000165.1 GCF_903644055.1 Sphingomonas bacterium
CGGCGCGGGCGGGCTGGTCTCCGCGAGCGCGGCGAGCGCGCGCGCGATCCGCCCCGCCTCCTCGCTCAACTGGCGGAGGCCGGGCAGCGCATCCTGCTCGCCGACATTGCCCGACCCCCGCGACGCGAGCCCGACCGCGATCGCGGCGGCGCGATCGATCGGATCGGGATCGACGAGCAATATCACGCGATCGCCATCGAGGCGGGCTGCGGCGCAATCGATCTGCGCGGCATCGATCTCGGCGATCAGCGCGCAGCCCTGCGCCGCCGCCGCCGCGAGGCGATCGAGCAGGGCGTCCGGCAGCGCCATGTCGCGGAGATCGGCGACGATCAGGTCGAGCGGCCCGGCGGCATCCAGCGCCTTGGCTCCCTCGGCCGGCCGCGCGGTCGCGACGATCCAGCCGCCGCCGCCGCGCGCATGATCGGCGAGCGCTGCCTGCACGCCCGCATCCTCCGCCAGGATCACCGTCTTCGCCGCCATCCGCCCCGCATTCCCGCAGGGGTCGCGCAGCGTCAAGCGCGCCCGCGCCCCAAGGAACCCGGAAGGCGCCCCGCGCGCTTGGCGAACGGCAAACAGGAGACGACCATGAGCGACTATGCGGCGCGCAACGGCGAAGGGCTTCACCGGATCGCCGACGACGATCCGGTGGCGCTGCGGGTGCTCAAGGACGAGCATCACCGCTTCCGCGAGCTTTTCCAGGCGGCCAAGGAGGCCGAGGGCGACGCGCTCAAGGCGATCGGCGACGAGCTCTGCCTGCGCCTCGACGTCCATATGACGATCGAGGAGGAAATCCTCTATCCCGCGGGCCGGACGGTGGGCGAGGCCGACGAGGTCGACGAGGGGATCGTCGAGCATGCGGCGGGCAAGACGCTCGCCGGCCAGATCGCGCAGATGGACGGCACCGAGGAGCTCTACAAGAGCAAGGTCCATGTGCTCGGCGAACAGACGATCCACCATATCGACGAGGAGGATCAGGAATTGTTCGAGGAGATGAAGGAGGCCCACCAGGAGGGCAAGATCGACCTCGACGCGATCGGCGAGGAACTCCGCGCGCGGCAGGCCGAGCTTTACGCCAAGGTCGAGGACACGGGCGATCTTGGCGCCACGCAGGAGGCGGATGCGGAGGAGACTCCGGTAGCGTAAAGGCGATCGGGTCGCGGCCGACGCCGTCGAAGGCGGGGGTCCGGGTCGTTATGGCTCTGAAGCGATATCAAATCAGGCGTCACCCCGGACTTGATCCGGGGTCCCGCTTCTTCTTCAGCGTCGGCAGGCAGCGGGACCCCGGATCAAGTCCGGGGTGACGGTACGCCTTACTTCGGCTCGGCGGGCTTCTTCTTGGCGCGCGTCACCCACAGCAGGGCCGCCGCGATCGCCGCCGATCCGATGCCGGCGCCGACGAGCAGCCCCTTGTTGCCGCCCGCATCCTTGGCCTTGGCGGCGGATTTGCGGCGTTTCGGCGCGGGCTTCGCGCCTGTCGATTTCTTGCGCGCGGCCATCAGTGCGCCATCGCTTTCACGATTTCCTCGACCATCTTCTTGGCATCGGCGAGCAGCATCATCGTATTGTCCATGTAGAAGACGTCGTTGTCCACCCCGGCATAGCCGACGCCGCCCATCGATCGCTTGATGAACAGCACGGTCTTGGCCTTTTCGACGTCGAGCACCGGCATGCCGTAGATCGGCGAGGTCTTGTCGGTCTTGGCGGCGGGGTTGGTGACGTCGTTGGCGCCGATCACGAAGGCGACGTCGGTCTGCGCGAATTCGCCGTTGATGTCCTCCAGCTCGAACACTTCGTCATAGGGCACGTTGGCCTCGGCGAGCAGCACGTTCATGTGGCCGGGCATGCGGCCCGCGACGGGGTGGATCGCATATTTGACGCTGACGCCCTCCTTCTTGAGCAGGTCCCCCATCTCGCGCAGCGCGTGCTGCGCCTGCGCCACCGCCATGCCGTAGCCGGGGACGATGATGACCTGGTTGGCCTGGCTCATCAGGAAGGCGGCATCCTCGGCCGAGCCGCGCTTCCACGGGCGCTGCTCCTTGGCCTCGCCGCCGCCGGCGTCCGCCACCGCGCCGAAGCCGCCGGCGATCACCGAGAGGAAGCTGCGGTTCATCGCGCGGCACATGATGTAGCTGAGGATCGCGCCCGAAGAGCCGACCAAGGCGCCGGTGATGATCATCGCCGAATTGTGCAGCGTGAACCCCATCGCCGCCGCCGCCCAGCCCGAATAGCTGTTGAGCATCGAGACGACGACGGGCATGTCCGCGCCGCCGATCGGCACGATCAGCAGGAAGCCGATCGCGAAGCTCAACGCGGTGATCGTGAAGAACACCCAGGGCGCATCGTCGGTTACGAAATAAGCGACGAGCGCGAGGATCGCGGCAAGCGTGGCGAGGTTGATGACGTGGCGGCCGGGCAGCAGGATCGGCTTGCCGCCCATGTTGCCGTTGAGCTTGAGGAAGGCGATCACGCTGCCGGAGAAGGTGATCGCGCCGATCGCGATGCCGAGGCCCATCTCGATCCGGCTGACGGGGTGGATGTGGCCGGTGAGCGGATCGAGGATGCCGAACGCCGCCGGGTTGAGATAGGCCGCCACCGCGACGAGCACCGCCGCCAGGCCGACGAGGCTGTGGAAGGCGGCGACGAGCTGCGGCATGTCCGTCATCGCGATCCGCTTCGCGGTCGTGAGGCCGATCGCGGCGCCGATGCCGATCGCGGCGAGGATTTCGAACATCGTTACCCAATCGATCGCGACGGGCGACAGGAAGCAGGGCGCGGCGATCGGGCAGACCATGTAAGCGGTGCCGGGAATGTGCGTGACGAGCGTGGTCAGCACCGCGACGGTCATCCCCGCCATGCCCAGCCGGTTGCCGCGCCGCGAACTGACCGGGCTAGACAGCCCGCGCAGCGCGAGGATGAAGCACACCCCCGCCGCCAGATAGGCCAGCATCGCCCACGCGGGCACCGCCAAGGCTTGCGTCATCTCTGTCCCCTTACGTCCGCGCGCCTATTTGGCGGCGGGACGCTCCTTCTTCTTGTACATCGCGAGCATCCGCTCGGTCACCGCGAAGCCGCCGAAGATGTTGACGCTGGCGAGCACGACGCCGAGCAGCCCGAGCCACTTCGCCGTCGCGGCACCGCTGGCCGCACCCGCGATCAACGCGCCGACGATGATCACCGAGGAGATGGCGTTGGTCACCGCCATCAGCGGCGTGTGCAGCGCCGGCGTCACCGACCAGACGACGAAATAGCCGATGAAGCAGGCGAGCACGAAGATCGTGAGGATAGAGAGGAAATCCATAATTACTCCTGATCCTCCCCGGCACGGGGAGGGGGACCGGCCGCAGGCTGGTGGAGGGGGCCCGCCACGATCGATGCGATCGAAGCAGCGACCGCATCGGCATCCCGAAGTACATCCGCTGCGGCAAACCTTGCGACCCGATATCCGTTTTCGTTCAGAAACTGGTCGCGCAGAATATCGCGGGCCGGTCGGTTGGCACGATTGTGCGCTTCTCCGTCGATCTCGACGATCAGCCGACTCGATCCAAAACAGAAGTCGACGACGTAAGGCCCGATAGGATGCTGTCGGCGGGCTTTCGCGCCGGCACGGCCGCCGCGAAGCCGCTCCCACAACATGACTTCAGGAAGCGACATCTTTTTCCGGAGGGCACGGGCGGTGACTACCTCGGGCCGGCGGAGGGGTGGAGAGCCCCCTCCACCATGCTGCGCATGGTCCCCCTCCCCTTGCAGGGGAGGATCGAGATAGGAGATCACGACAGCAGCCTCGGGTTGACGATCTTGCCGCCTTGCGTCACGCGGATCGCGTCGCCGATCTCCGCATCCAGCACCGGCCGCCCCGTTTCCTTGTCCCAGAAAGCCGAGAGGAAATTGTAGAGGTTGCGGCTGAACAGCGCGCTGGCGTCGGCGGCGAGCGTGCCGGCCATATTTCGCGCGCCGACGATCTTGACGCCGTGGCGCACGATCGTCTCGCCCGAGACCGCGCCCTCGACATTGCCGCCGCTCTCCCCCGCCAGATCGACGATCACGCTGCCCGCCCGCATCGTCGCGATCTGCGCGTCCGAGACCAGGCGGGGTGCGGCGCGGCCGGGAATCAGCGCGGTGGTGATGACGATATCCTGCTTGGCGATGTGCGCGGAGACGAGTTCGGCCTGCGCCTTCTGATATTCGGCGCTCATCTCGGTGGCGTAGCCGCCCGAGCCTTCGCCCTCGATGCCCTGGACTTTCTCGACGAAGATCGGCTTGGCGCCGAGCGACTGGATCTGCTCCCTAGTGGCCGAGCGCACGTCGGTGGCGGAGACCTGCGCGCCGAGCCTGCGCGCGGTGGCGATCGCCTGGAGCCCCGCGACGCCGACCCCCATGATGAAGGCGCGCGCGGCGGATACCGTGCCCGCCGCGGTCATCATCATCGGAAAGGCGCGGCCATATTCGCCCGCCGCGATCAGCACCGACTTGTAGCCGGCGAGGTTCGATTGCGAGGAGAGGATGTCCATCGATTGCGCGCGCGTGATGCGCGGCATCCATTCCATCGCCAGCGCCTCGATCCCGGCGGCGGCATAACCATCGAGCCGCGCGCGATCCGCGAAGGGGTTGAGCCCGGCGACCAGCCAGGCGCCCGGATTAGCACCCGCGAGGCTCGCCGCATCCGGACCCTGCACGCCGAGGATGATCTCCGCGCCGGCGAGCACCGCACTGCGCGCGCCGACCTCGGCGCCGGCATCGGCGAACGCCTGATCGGCGATCGAGGCGCCCTCGCCCGCGCCCGTTTCGACGGCGAGCGTCGCGCCCAAGGCGGCGAATTTCCTGACGGTCTCCGGCGTCGCGGCGACGCGGCTTTCTCCGGCGGCTTCCTCTTTGACGACCGCGATGCGGATCGCCACGCCTAGCGCGCGATGATCAGGACGACGATCGCGGCGATGATCGCGCAGACGATGGCGCCCCAGCGCGCCATCGCGAGAAAGTTGCCGTAAGAGCGCTCGTGCGCGGGCATGTCCATTTCTGCGCCGTCAGCCATATTCGGTCCCCTTGCCTTGGATCGCTTCGTGGCGCCGCCTTAAACCCGTGGCGCGCAGGCCTCAAGGGCGAGCAGCGATGCGGATGCGAAACGAGTGAGTCCGCCGGGCAACACCGCAATGGCTTGAGCCCGAAAGTGCCGCCGACTCCCATATGATGTGGCGGTCGGGCGGCGTCGCTGCTCCGACGGAATATGCGCGATCGGTGCTAAGTCTCTGGACTCTTGACCTGCCGCCGCCGCGGACTCACCCTGGCGACCGGATCGAAGGGGTCGGAAGCATGGGGGCGTTACGTTCGATAGCGAGGCAGGCCCGCGCGCGGCCGACGCTCGCGCTCTTGCCGCTCGACACGATCATCGCGGGCGACTGCATCGCCGAGATGGCGAAACTGCCCGATCGATCGATCGACATGATCTTCGCCGATCCGCCCTACAACCTCCAGCTCGGCGGGGACCTGCATCGCCCGGACGGCAGCCAGGTCGACGCGGTCGACGACGATTGGGACAAGTTCGATACGTTCGCCACCTACGACCGTTTCACCAAACGCTGGCTGGCCGAGGCGCGGCGCGTGCTCAAGGACGACGGCACCTTGTGGGTGATCGGCAGCTATCACAACATCTTCCGGGTGGGCGCCGCCTTGCAGGACGAAGGCTATTGGCTGCTCAACGACATCGTCTGGCGCAAGGCCAACCCGATGCCCAACTTCAAGGGCACGCGCTTCACCAACGCGCACGAGACTTTGATCTGGGCGGCGAAGAGCGCGAAGAGCCGCTATACCTTCAACTATCGCGCGATGAAGGCGCTCAACGACGATGTGCAGATGCGCTCGGACTGGGAGCTGCCGATCTGCGGCGGGCAGGAGCGGCTGAAGGACGAGGACGGCGCGAAGGTCCACCCGACGCAGAAGCCCGAGAGCCTGCTGTACCGCGTGATGCTGGCGGCGAGCCGGCCGGGCGATATCGTCCTCGATCCCTTCTTCGGCACGGGAACGACGGGCGCTGTCGCGCGCCGGCTCCGGCGGCGCTGGATCGGGATCGAGCGCGAGCCGCGCTACATCGCGGCGGCGGACGCGCGGATCGCCGCGACGCTGCCGCTCGACGAAAGCGCGATGGAAGGGATGCCCGAGCGCAAGGGGCAGAAGCGCGTCGCGTTCGGATTGTTGGTCGAGAGCGGGGTCGTGGCGCCGGGGACGCGGCTGTGCGATGCGCGGCGGCGCTGGCATGCCGAGGTCAAGGCCGACGGCAGCCTGGTCTGCGATACGCTGGCGGGATCGATCCACAAGCTCGGCGCGACTCTGCAGGGCGCGCCCTCGTGCAACGGCTGGAGCTTCTGGCACATCGAGGAGGCGGGCGGGCTGGTGGCGATCGACGCGCTGCGCCAGCGGCACCTGGCGGGGTAGGAGCGACACGCCTGTTTCCGCGAAACGGGCGTGATCGCCGAACCGCCGAAAACATTGTTAACGAATATAAAGGTTTGTGTTCATTGCGCTTTAAACTCTAACCACTACCGTCCACGCATGGACAAGCGACCCACTTGCACCGGTTGCCGGGACGGCACAGCTTTCGATATTCCCTTCACGATGGCGTTCCAGCCCATCGTCGATACGGTCACCGGCCAACCCTTCGCCTACGAAGCGTTGATCCGTGGCATTGGTGGCGAGAGCGCGGCCAGCGTCCTGGGGCAGGTTACGGACGGTAATCGCTACGCCTTCGATCAGGCATGTCGCGTCAAAGCGATCGAAAGCGCCATGGCGGCCGGACTGATGAAGACCGACGCCTGCCTCTCGATCAACTTCCTCCCCAATGCGGTCTATTCCCCCATCGCTTGCATTCAACTGACGCTGCAAACGGCGCGGGCAGTCAACATGCCGATCGATCGGCTGATCTTCGAATTTACCGAGGACGAGAAAATGGGCTCCCCCGAGCACGTCGCCTCGATCATCGATACGTATAAGGAGATCGGGTTCAAGGTCGCCATCGACGATTTCGGCGCGGGCTATTCCGGCCTCGATCGATTCGCGCGATTTCACCCCGATGAACTCAAGCTCGACATGGATCTTGTCCGAGACATCGATGGCGACCGCCGCCGGCAGGCGATCATCCGCGCCGTGGTTCAGATGTGTCACGATCTGGACACGATCCTGATCGCCGAAGGAGTCGAAACCGCTGCCGAGGCGGCAACGCTGCGCCGCCTGGGCGTGCGCTACCACCAGGGATATTGGTATGCCCGGCCCGGGCTCCAGATTCTCCCGGACATAAGGCCGGAATGCCTTGCGCCGGACGCTTTTGCGTTTGGGCGACGGTGGCCGCCTCGGGCATCAGCCGCGCGTTAGGCGATACCAAACTGGCGCCCGCCCGCCTTCGCGTTATGGCGGAGGCATGAACGAGCGCCTCTATTTCCGGCCCACCGGCTTCGTCGATGCTCCGTTCGGCCACCATGAGAAGGTGCTTCGGCTGGCGGGCGGGCTCGTCTGGTTTTCGGCGGTCGAGGCAGTCATCGCCGACGGTGCCAAACGCGTGCGGCAGGAACTGTTGCCGATCGAGCGGCTCGATGCCTGGCTCGATGCCCTTCCCGCGCCGATGCCCGAGCAAGGCCGGCTTCTCCTCGCCCGCCTGACCGCGCCGCGCGCGCCGCTGACCGTCGGCGCGCGCGCGATCCGCCTCGATCAGCCGCAGGCGATGGCGATCCTCAACGTCACGCCCGACAGCTTCTCCGACGGCGGCGTGCACGGCGCCGATCCCGCCGCCGCCGCCGAGGCGGGGATGCGGATGATCGCGGCGGGGGCGGCGTTGCTCGATATCGGCGGCGAATCGACGCGGCCGGGGGCGGCGCCGGTGTGGGAGGGCGACGAGATCGCGCGCGTGTTGCCCGTCCTCCGGCGGCTGGCGCGCGCGGAGGCGGCACTGTCGATCGACACGCGCAAGGCCGGCGTGATGGCGGCGGCGCTGGAGGCGGGCGCGGGGATGGTCAACGACGTCTCGGCGCTGACCTACGATCCCGAGGCCCTGGCGCTGGTCGCGGCGCGGGGGTGCCCGGTGGTGCTGATGCACCACCAGGGCGATCCCGCGACGATGCAGCGCGACCCGCATTATGAGGATGCGCTGATCGAGGTCTACGACTGGCTGGAGCGCCGGATCGCGGCGGCGGAGGCGGCGGGGATCGATCGCGCGCGCATCCTGATCGATCCCGGCATCGGCTTCGGCAAGGCGGTGCGGCACAATCTGGCGCTGTTGAACGGGCTGTCGCTATTCCACGGGCTCGGCTGCGGGATCGTGCTGGGCGCGAGCCGCAAGCGCTTCATCGGCGCGCTGGCGGGGGAGGCGCCGGCCGAGGCGCGGCTCGGCGGATCGCTGGCGGTGGC